>JBBSTR010000014.1:0-41106 GCA_038235705.1 Mycobacteriales bacterium | reverse complement strand
CACCCCGCAGAGCCGGGACAGGTCCAGGCTCACCGGCGCGTCGAGCCCGACCGGCTCCACCCCGCCGACGACGCTCGAGCCGCCGCCGAACGGGACGACCGGCACCCCGTTGCTCCCGGCCCAGTCCAGGACCGCGATCACGTCGGCCTCGTCCCGCGGCCGCAGCACCAGGTCGGCGGCGTTCGGCACGTCGCCCCGCAGGCCCCGTACGACGTCGCGGTAGGAGCGGCCGAGCCCGTGCCGGGCGCGATCCACCGGTTCGGTCGACGCAAGCTCGCGCAGGCTCGTCGGCAGCTGGGCGAGCCTGCGTGACTTCGGCAGCTCCCCCAGACCTGAGGGGGTCTGCGGCTCCTGCACCGCCACTCCGGTCAGCTCGGCGACGAACGGGGCGAGCGCAGCCGTCTCGGCCCGGTCCGGCGCGTCCGGTCCCCAGGACCAGACCTGGTGCGCCTTCACGGCCGCCGCACCAGGACCGAGAGCCGGCTGCTGACCTCTGCGGCGGCCAGCCGGCTCGCGGTCTGGGCCGGTGCGGCCACCAGGACGAGGGCACCGTCCAGGTCGGCGGTGCGGGCGGGCACGGCGAGCACCAGCACGGAGGCGGCGACCACGGTCGCGACCGGAGGTGCGTCCGGGTCGGTCGACGCTGCGAGCACGTCGACCCGGTCGCCGGCGTGCAGCAGCTGCGCGGTCGCCGGGTCGGCCAGCCGCACCGGTACGGCGACGAGGTCCTCGCCCGCGTCGGTCAGCAACGACGCGCCGACCAGGCGTACGTCGGTGAGCGTCTCGCCCGACCGGACCGCGCCCGCGAGGAACCTGCCGACGGCGGTCTGCCTCAGCAGCGTCCCGTCGGGGACCACGTCCTCGGGGAGCGCCCGGGTGACGAGGTCCTCGGCGGACAGGACGGACCCGGCGGCAAGGTCGTGCGCAGCGGTCAGCACGGCGGTCACCGGGGGAGACGGAGGGGCCAGGGTCGGCAGGGCGACCGCGACGGCGCCAGCCACCAGGCCGGAGGCCACGAGCCGGCGACGCCGGGCGAGCACGCGCAAGACGTCCCGGACCAGCGGCTGGCCCCAGGGCCGGCTCACGGCAGCGGGAAGGGCAGGTTCAGCCCTTCCAGGGCGCCCGCACAGGGACAGTCCCGGTCGGTGGGCAGCGCCTCGAGAACCGCCCTCATCAGCGTCCGCAGGCGCATGACGTTCTCGCCGAAGAACGCGAACACCTCGGCGGACGTCACCCCGGTGTCGACCTGGGTGCCGGCGTCGAGGTCGGTGACGAGAGCGACGGCGGTGTAGCAGAGCTCGAGCTCCCGGGCCAGGACTGCCTCGGGGTGCCCGGTCATGTTGACCACCGACCAACCGGCCTGGCTGTAGGACCGGCTCTCCGCCCGGGTCGAGAAGCGCGGCCCGTCGATGACCACCATGGTCCCGTCGCCGGTCACCGGCCAGCCCTGCCGGCCCGCGTGTTCGGTGGCGGCGGCACGACCCCGGGGGCAGTAGGGGTCGGCGAAGGAGACGTGCACGGCGCCCGTGTCGTAGAACGTCTGCTCCCGGCCGCCCGTGCGGTCCACGAGCTGGTCCGGCACGACCAGCGACCCGGGCCCCAGCTCGGGGCGCAGCCCGCCGACCGCGCACGGTGCGAGGACCTGACGGACCCCTACGGCGCGCAGCGCCCACAGGTTCGCGCGGTAGGGGATCCGGTGCGCCGGGAAGCGGTGGTCCTTGCCGTGCCGCGGCAGGAACGCCACCCGGCGCCCGGCGACGCTGCCGATCGTGAGCGGTTCGCTCGGGTCGCCGTACGGAGTGCTCACCGGCACCCGCTCGGCGTCGTCGAGGAAGTCGTAGAACCCGGAGCCGCCGATGACGGCGAGGTCAGCGAGAGCGGGGGAGGTGGTCACGGACCGACCTTAGGAGCAGGGCAGCCAGATCTCACGGTCGTCCACAGATCCCGCCGGGGACTGGACGGCCTCACCGGTCAGGTGCTGGCGGGCTTGGCCGGCGTGGTCTTCGCGGCCGGGGCCGGCTCCTTCTTCGCTGCGGGCTTGTCCGCGCCGCCGCTCTCGGTCTTGGCCGTCGTCGTGGCACTTTCCTTGGCGCCGCTGTCCTTGCTTGGTGCGCTGTCCCTGCTGGCGGCGGACGCCTTCTCCTTCGGCCGCGAGTCGTTCTTGTAGAAGCCGCTGCCCTTGAAGACGACGCCGACCGCCGAGTAGACCTTGCGCAGCCGTCCGTCGCAGGTCGGGCAGACGGTCAGGGCATCGTCGCTGAAGGACTGCACCGCCTCGAGCGGGGTGCCGCAGTCGGTACAGGTGTATTGGTAGGTCGGCACGCAGGTGCTCCATCGTCGTCAGGGCCCGCGTTGGCACTCGCCAGGGCTGAGTGCCAGGTTAGCGCCGTCGCAGCACCTGGACGTCCGGGTGCGCCGCCATCAGGTCGTCGCGGGCCCGGGCGACCCGCGAACGCACCGTGCCGATCGGCACCCCGCAGGCCTGCGCGGCTTCGCCGTAGCTGAGCCCGAGCAGCTGGGTGAGGACGAAGGCAGCCCGCCGGTCCGGGTCGAGCGCGTCCAGCAGGTCGTCCTCGGCCACCCTGCCGGTCGCCGGGGGAGCGTCGACCGGCCGGACCGCCCGTAGGCGCAGGTCGAGCCGACGACGTCGCACCGTCGTGCGCAGATGGTCGGCGCAGGTGCGACGGGCGATGCTCAGCAGCCACAGGCGGAACGGCGCCTCGCCGCGGAAGCCGGGCAGCGACCGGAGCGCCCTCAGGTAGGTCTCCTGGGCCAGGTCCGGAGCGACCCCGGGGTCGACGAGGTGGCTGCAGAGCCGCAGCACCTCGGACTGCGTGGCGCGCACGAGGTGCTCGACCGCCCGGTCGTCGCCGAGGGCTGCGGCCCTGGCCCAGCCGGCGAGCGGGTCGGTGCTGATCACGAAACCCACGCTAGGGGTCCGGGAACCACCGGGCCTGCCGGGACGACTACGAGGGCATGGACTGCAGCGCTGCTCGACGGGCGATCTCGGCACGGATCGACGGCGAGCTGGCGCGTGCGGACGAGGGCGCGCTGACCGGGCACGAGGCGGGCTGCGCGGGCTGCCGCACGTACGCCGCGCACGCGGTCGACACGACCCGACGTGCGCGGCTCCGGAGCGCCCCGGCCTCGACGGACCTCTCCAGCACGGTGCGTGACGCGGCCCGTTCGCAGCGACCCGGGCTCGAGACGTGGCCGGTCGAGCGGGTGCTCCTGCTGGTGACCGGCTGCGTCCAGCTCGTGCTGGCGCTCCCGGTCCTGCTCGGCTCCGACCTGGCCGCGAGCCTGCACGTCACGCACGAGGTGGGCGTCACCGACGTCGCGCTCGCCGCGGGGCTGCTGGCCGCGGCCTGGCAACCCTGGCGCGCCGCCGGGATGCTGCCCGTCGTGCTCGTGCTCGCCGTCGGGCTGGCGGTCACGAGCGTGCTGGACATCTCCGCCGGCCGGGTCTCGGCGCTCGGCGAGCTGGGACACCTGCTCGCGCCCGCAGGCGCGGTGCTGCTGCACCGGCTGCGACGAGCGCCGTCGACGCCCGGTGCCCGGGCCGCCGGGCCCCGGCTGCGGGCCGTCGAGGACCCGGAGCGTCGCACCGGCTGAGCCGCGGACTACGGGACGACGATCTCCACGAGCCCGGTGTCCACGTCGTAGATCGCCCCGGCGACGACGGTGTCGGGGTGAAGCGCCGGGGCCTGCCGCAGCCGCAGGACGTCGTGACGGAGCCGCGTCCGCTGGTCCGGATCGGTCCCCCAGGCCTGTCCGGAGGTGTCCACACCGGCCGAGGCCTCGATCGCCGCGCTGACCTCGGCGTCGGTCGAGAGCGTCATGGCGCACAGGGTGTGCGGCATGATCAGCACCCGCCGCACGTTGAGCAGGTGCGAGGCGAGCACCACGTCGGACTCCATGTCAGCGGTGAGCCGACCGCCGGCGTTGCGCAGCATCTTGAAGTCGCCGACCTTGAGCCCTAGTGCCCGCAGCGGGTCGATGCGTGAGTCCATGCAGGTGAGCACACCCAGGCCCCGTGCGGCCGGGGCCGGGACGCCGCGATGCGGGAAGTCTTCCCCGTAGCGACGGTTGGCTGCCAGGATGTCGTCGAAGACCCCGTCGTCGCTCACGCTCGCATTGTGCACGACCGGGAGCCGCCTTCTCGCGCAGGTCACACCCGGACCGTCAAGCATCAGCAGCCCGTCCGGGAGCAGCACCGCGTCGACCCGTACGTCGTGCGGCTCCTCGGGCAGGTCCTGCTCGTACAGCTCGCCGTCGTGCAGCACCGCGACCACCAGCCCCCGAGCGCGGGCCAGGGCGCGGTCGTAGGAGCCGCCGCCCCGTCCCAGCCGGACGCCTCGCCGGTCGACCGCGAGCGCAGGCACCAGCACGACGTCAGCCTCGGCGACCGCCTCCGGCCCGAGCAGCCGGGTCCCGCGACGCCAGGTGAGGTCGCGGTCCGGCAGGACGACGGGGAGCAGGTCGTCGGGGCGCAGCGGGACGACCGGCTCGGTGCCGAACGCCTCGTACGCCGCGCGGTGGCCCTGCAACCGGGGGTCCGACGCCAGGTGGGACGCGAGCGCGTCGTCGGACGGGCCGAGCTCCCGGTCGCGTCGGCGGCGGAGCACTACCGAGCGCTGACCGGCCTTGTCCACGGGCGGCGTCGGCACGCTGCCAGCATCCCGGATGCCCGCGGTTGCTGCGCAGGGGGCCCGCACTAGGGTCGCCTCATGATCCGTGTCCGGAAGGCTGTCATCCCGGCCGCGGGGCTCGGGACCCGGTTCCTGCCCGCGACCAAGGCCTCGCCGAAGGAGATGCTGCCGGTCGTCGACCGACCGGCGATCCAGTACGTGGTGGAGGAGGCCGCTGCGGCCGGCCTGTCCGACGTGCTGATGGTGACGGGGCGGGGCAAGCAGTCGCTGGAGAACCACTTCGACCGGGCGGTCGAGCTGGAGCTGGCGCTGGCGGCGAAGGGTGATGACGTGCGGCTCGCGCAGGTCCGCGCGACCAGCGAGATCGCCACCGTGCACTACGTGCGTCAGGGCGACCCGAAGGGGCTCGGGCACGCCGTCCTGGCCGCCGCGGAGCACGTCGGCGACGAGGCGTTCGCGGTGCTGCTCGGTGACGACCTGATCGATCCCCGCGACCCGCTGCTGAGCGTGATGGCTGACGTGCAGGCCCAGCACGGGGGCAGCGTCGTGGCGCTGATGGAGGTCCCTCACGAGCAGATCTCGATGTACGGCTGCGCGGCCGTGGAGGGCGAGGGAGATGTCGTGCGCATCACCGGCCTGGTCGAGAAGCCGCCGGCCGACGAGGCACCGAGCAACCTGGCGATCATCGGTCGCTACCTGCTCAGCCCGGCCGTCTTCGAGGTGCTCCGCAACACCCCGCCGGGGCGGGGCGGTGAGATCCAGCTGACTGACGCGATCGCGACGCTGATCCAGACCGAGCCGGTGCACGGCGTGGTGTTCCGCGGTCGTCGCTACGACACCGGCGACCGGCTGGACTATCTGAAGGCCTGCGTACGGCTCGCGTCCGAGCGGGACGACCTCGGCCCGCCGCTTCTCGCGTGGCTGCGAGAATGGCTGCCGGTCCAGCCGTGAGCACCCTTGACCCGCGTCCGCCCGACCCGCACGCCCACGGCGGCCCGATGATCACCGTCGACGAGCACCTCGCCCGGGTGCTGTCCGTCGTCACCCAGCTGTCCCCGCTCGAGCTGAGCCTGCTCGACGCGCACGGCTGCCTGCTCGACGAGGACGTCCTCAGCCCGGGCCCGCAGCCCGTCTTCGACAACAGCGGCATGGACGGCTACGCGGTCCGCACCTCCGACCTCACGACGGTCCCGGCCACGCTGCCGGTGATCGGCGACGTCGTGGCGGGGCCGGCCGGTGGGCTGACCGTCCAGCCGGGGCTCTGCGTCCGCATCATGACCGGTGCCCCGATCCCGCCAGGGGCCGACGCGGTCGTGCCGCTGGAGTGGACCGACGGCGGCGAGCGGCAGGTCCGGATCGACCACCGGCCCGAGGTCGGCTCACACATCCGTCGGGCAGGTGAGGACGTCAAGGCCGGTGAGCTGGTGCTGTCCGCCGGCACCCACCTCGGCGCCGCGCAGGTCGGGCTGGCCGCAGCGTCCGGCCGCGCGCGGTTGCTGGTGCGCCCGCGCCCGCGGGTGGTGGTCGTCTCTACCGGCAGCGAGCTGGTCGAGCCCGGACGGCCGCTCGGTCCCGGCCGCATCCCGGACGCGAACTCCGTCGCACTGACGGCCGCGGCGATCGAGGCGGGTGCGCAGGCCTACCGGGTGGGCATCGTGCCGGACGACCCGAAGCGGTTGATGGCGACGCTGGAGGACCAGCTGGTGCGCGCCGACCTGATCGTGACCAGCGGCGGGGTCAGCGTCGGCGTCAAGGACGTGGTCAAGGAGGTGCTCAGCCGGCTCGGCACCGTGGCCTTCGACCGGGTCGCGATGCAGCCGGGGATGCCGCAGGGGTTCGGCGTCCTCGGGCCCGACCGCACCCCGATCTTCGGGCTGCCGGGCAACCCGGTGTCGGCGCTGGTCAGCTTCGAGGTCTTCGTCCGTCCTGCGCTGCGCAAGATGATCGGAGCGATGCCGCTGACCCGGCCGATGGTCGCGGCCCGGACGACCCAGGCGCTGACCAGCCCACCGGGACGACGCTCCTACCTCCGGGTGCTGCTCGAGGCCCGTGACGGTGCCTACGTCGTCACACCCGTCTCCGGCTCCGGCTCGCACCTGTTGTCCGGGATGGCGCGAGCCAACGCGCTCGTCGTGCTGGACGAGCAGACCACCGCCGTCGCGGCCGGCGAGCAGGTCCCGACGATGCTGCTCGAGCGACGACGGTGAGCTCACAGCCGATGAACCGCCTCACGCACGTCGGACCGGACGGCGCGGCGCGGATGGTCGACGTCACCGGCAAGGACGTCACGGCGCGTACGGCGACCGCCAGCGGACGGGTGCTGCTCAACGCCGACGTGGTTGCGCTGCTGCGCGGAGAGGGGGTCCCGAAGGGCGACGCACTGGCGGTCGCGCGGGTGGCTGGGATCATGGGAGCCAAGCGCACGCCCGACCTGGTGCCGCTGTGCCACCCGGTCGCCCTGTCCGGGGTCGAGGTCGAGCTCGAGGTGACCGACGAGGGGGTCTCGGTGCGTGCGACGGCCCGCAGCGCCGACCGCACCGGGGTCGAGATGGAGGCGCTCACGGCCGTCGCCGTCGCGTGCCTGACGCTGGTCGACATGTGCAAAGCCGTCGACAAGCGCGCTGTCGTCAGCGACGTGCAGGTCGAGAGCAAGACCGGGGGCCGCAGCGGGCAGTGGTCCCGATGACCTACCGGGCGTTGGTCGTCACGGTCTCCGACCGCAGCGCGAGGGGGGAGCGGGCGGACGCCTCCGGACCGTTGTGCGCGCGGTTGCTCACCGAGCTCGGCCTCGAGGTCGACCCGGTCGTCGTGGTCCCGGACGAGGTCGACGCGATCGGTCTGACGCTGCGCGGGGCGCATTCCTACGACCTGGTCCTGACCACCGGCGGCACCGGTCTCGCTCCTCGGGACGTCACCCCGGAGGCGACCCGTCCTCTGCTCGACCGCGAGGTCCCGGGGCTCGCCGACGCGGTTCGGGCCTCAGGCGTTGACGCCGTGCCGACAGCCGTGCTGTCCCGCGGCGTCGCCGGGCTGATGGGCCGCACCCTGGTGGTCAACCTGCCCGGCTCCACGGGCGGTGTGCGGGACGGGGTCGCTGTGCTGGCCCCCGTCCTGCTGCACGCGCTCGCTCAGGTCCACGGCGGCGGGGACCACGGCTAGCACGGCCGGCTGGCCGGTCACGCTGGAGCACGACGGGGTCCTGCTGCGACCGATGCGTCGTGGTGACGCACGTGCCTGGAGCGAGTCTCGCGTACGCAACCGCACGTGGCTCGCGCCGTGGGAGGGTTCCTCGCCCGGAGCGCCGAGCCTGGCCTGGCGGCAGCGGCACAGCCCGGCGGTGTGCCGCACGATGGTCCGGCAGGCTGCGCGCGAGGGACGCGCCGGACGGGGGCTGTCCTTCGCGATCGTCGTCGGTGGGGCGCTGGTCGGGCAGGTCACCGTCGGCGGGATCACCCGCGGCGCCTTCCAGAGCGCGGCGATCGGCTACTGGATCGACGAGCGCGTCGCCGGGCGGGGCGTCACACCGGTGGCGGTCGCGCTGGTCGTCGACCACTGCTTCGGTGCGGTGGGGCTGCACCGGGTCGAGGTCAACATCCGGCCGGAGAACGCGCCGTCGCGCCGGGTCGTGGAGAAGCTCGGCTTCCGTGCGGAGGGGCACCACGCGCGGTTCCTGTTCATCGACGGGGCCTGGCGTGACCACCTGAGCTTCGCGCTGGTCCGCGAGGACGTGCCGGACGGCCTGCTCAGGCGTCTCGCAGACGCCTGACGACACGCGCACCCACCTCCCGCACCGGGGGGCCATCCGTCACTACGGTCCGGCGTGTGGGCAGCGGTGTGATCCTCCTGGCAATCGTCGGAGCATGGTTGGCGTTCCTGGTCCCGATGGGCCTGCGGAGCGCCGAGCAGCCGGACGGGACCGTCCTGCGACCGACCGAGCGGATCGGTCGTGCCGTGCGCGTCGTGTCGCGCGGCACCGCGTCCACGGTCGCCGCCGCGCGCAACGAGGCGGCGGCGCTGCGTCCCGCGCCGTCACTCACCCCCCTTCCCGTGCGACGCCGGCGCACCCTGCTCTGGTTGCTCGGCCTCGGCCTCGTGTCCGTCGGCGGCGGGGTCTTCGGGCCCGCCTGGCTGGTCCTGGTCGGCGTCGGCTTCCTGCTGCTGTCGCTGGTGTTCGCGGTGCACTGCCGGCGGCAGGAGGTGCTGCGTCGGGGTCAGCGTCTTCGTGCCCGAGGAGTTGCTGTGGTCGCCGCACGTCGCGCCGCGGCACCGCACGTGTCCGGGATCCCGCTCCGGATGCCGACTCGCATCCCGCTCCCCGAAGCCGTCTCCACGCCTCGGTCCGAGGTGGTGGCAGCGCGCCTGGCCCGTTCGGCCGTGGCCGGTCTCGGCGAGGCGTGGCAGCCCGTACCGGTGCCGCTGCCGACCTACGTCGGAAAGGCGGTCGCGCCGGCCACACCGCGCTGGACCGCCCCCGTGGACCCCGAGGCGGAGTTGCTCGACAGCCTCGTCGACGACCGCGACCTCGACGTCATCCTGGAGCGCCGCCGGGCTGTCGGCGGCTGGTAGCGTCGCCGACGTCCTTCAGGGGCTGTGGCGCAGTCTGGTAGCGCACCTCGTTCGCATCGAGGGGGTCAGGGGTTCGAATCCCCTCAGCTCCACCCTGATCGTCCTTCTGTCTCCGCCGCCTCGCGTTTCTGCTCCGCGGCTTCGCGTTCCTGGCGCCTGGCGAAAGCGTGCGCGATCGGCACGTCGGTCGACGAGTGCGCCAGGATCGACGCGACGATGACCAGCGCGATGAGGTGGAACACCTCGTCGGACAGCGCGATGCCGGACTCCAGCACGATCAGGCCGTAGACGACGGACGCAAAGCCTTTGGGGCCGAACCAGGCCGCGACCGCTCGCTCGTCCAGGGGCAGCTTGCTGCCCAGCAGGGCCAGGGCGATCGCGACCGGTCGGGCGACGAGAAGGGCGAGGACGGCGAAGACGTAGCCGGTCCAGGGGATCTCGCCGAGGAACGCTGGGGAGATCAGCGCCCCGAACACCAGGATCGCCGCCAGCTTGAGCAGCTCGGTGACCAGCTCGCCGAACTCGTGGAACGTCTGTTCCACCTCCGGCGCGACCGTGGCGATCGTGATGCCGGCGGCGAACGCGGCGAGGAACAGGTTCGCGTGGGTGGCGTAGGAGACCGCCAGCACCGTCAGCCCGATCGACAGGCCTTCCAGCGCGGCGTACAGCGGCGTCGAGCCGGTGCGTCGACTGCGCAGCAGGAACGCGGCAACGGCCGGGACCACGACCCCGATGGCGACCCCGAGCGCCAGCTCGCCGGCCAGCTCGAGACCGGACACGTCGGTGCCACCCAGGGTCGCGAGCAGGATGAGCACGACCGGCAGCGCGAGCCCGTCGTTCAGGCCGCTCTCCACGTTGAGCAGCGACCGCAGCTTGGGCGGAACCTCCTCGCGACCGACGATCGCCGAGGCAAACACAGGGTCGGTCGGTGCCAGCACCGCGCCGATCAGCATCGACGCGACCCACGGCAGCCCGGCGACGAAGTACGCCAGCCCGGCCGTCACGACGAAGGTCAGCGGCATGCCCAGCACCAGGGCCCGGCCGGGCAGCCGCCACGCCATGCGCAGGTCGCCGAACCCGACCCGCATCCCGTCGGTGTAGAGCACGCTGAACAGCGCCAGCTCGGCCAGGCTGACGACCAGGTTGTCGTTCGGCTGCAGGTGCAGCACCCCGGTGACGCCTTGGCCGAGCACGAAGCCGGCCAGCAGGAACAGCACCGCGGTGGAAAGGATCGTGCGATGGGCCAGCCCCGAGATCAGGACCGCCGCGAACAGCACCAGCGCGAAGACGAGCAGCAGGTCCATCTACGGCACCGTCACGGTGGTCAGATCCACGAGGAGAACCAGATCCGGTCCCGCCAGGAGCTGATCTCCAGGGTCTGCGCGGCGAGCAGCGGGTAGAAGAAGGCGAACGCGGCCACGGCCAGTCCCACGTAGAGCGTCACGGCCGTGGTGCCCCAGAGCCGTCTACGGCGGGTGGCGGAGGCACCCCCACGGAGCCAGCCTGCGACGAGCGCCGCGGCGAGCGCCATGAAAGGGACCGCAGGCAGCGCGTAGAACAGAAACATCGTGCGGTGGTTCAGGTCGTCCCTGATCCACGGCAGGATCGCGGCGGCGATCAGCGCCAGCAGGGCCGGGGCGCGCCAGTCGCGACGTGACACCCACAGCCAGACCAGCACCGCCATCACCGGGAGCGTCCCCCACCACAGGACCGGGTTGCCGATGGCCAGCACCTCGCGGGCGCAGCTGGCCGCCTCGCAGCCGTACCGGCCCTGGCTGACCCCGGACGGGTAGTAGTAGCTGACCGGCCTGGCGAGCAGCAGCCAGCCGAGCGGGTGGCTCTGGTAGGCGTGCGGGGTCGACAGCTGCTCGTGAAAGCTGAGGATCTCCTGGTGGTAGTGGACCAGGCTCTGCAGCCCGTCGGGCAGGTGCGCGAGCAGGGCGGCGAGCGCGCCGTCCTGCGACCCGAAACCGCCGGTCGTCTGGGCCCAGCTTCGGTCGAAGCCCTCGGTGCTGCGAAACCAGCCGGCGTACGACGCCACGTAGACCGCGAGCGGCACCACCGCGTAGACCAGCGCGGCGCCGGGCAGGGCCCGTGCGGTGGCGCGGAACGGTGCGGGGGCGCCCGCCTGGCGGCGTGCACCGACCTCCCACGCGAGCGACAGCAGCCCGAGCACGAGGACGTAGTAGACGGCCGACCACTTGGTGGCGAGCCCGGCGCCGAGGCAGACCCCGGCGAGCAGTCGCCACGGTCGGAGGCCGGGCGAGGCTCCCCGGCCCAAGCGCTCCCGGAGGTGGTCCCGGTCCACCAGCAGCGCCGCGAACGCAGCCACGATCCAGAAGACCAGGAAGATGTCGAGCATCGCGATCCGGCTCTGCACGAAGTGCAGACCGTCGACGGCGAGCAGCAGCCCGGCGAGGCCGCCGAGAAGGGTCGAGCCGGTCATCCGACGGCCGGCCCGCACGAGCAGGAGCACGGTGAGGGTGCCGGCGACGGCCGCGGCGAACCGCCAGCCGAACGGGTTCGCACCGAACGCCTTGATGCCGAGGGCGATGGCCCACTTGCCCAGCGGAGGGTGTACGACGAAGGAACCGCCGCTGGTCGGCGTGCAGGGGTCGGCGATCCCGGGCTTGACCCCGGCCGTGTTCAGCTCCACGCCGGCCCGCAGCAGGGACTGTGCGTCGCAGTTGTAGTAGATCTCGTCGAAGATGTTGCCGCCGCTGGCGGTGTTGTCGGGGAGCGCGAGCCGTAGGAAGCGCAGCAGGCCCGCCAGAATCGTCACGGCCAGGGTCACGCCCCAGCCGCCGCGCCAGGTCAGCAGCGGGAGCAGACGGTCGCTGATCGGGCTGCGGGGCCGGTCGGCAGGTGCGGCGGCGGCGAGCGCCGGCATCAGCGCCGTCATGGGGACAGGCTAAGCGGGCAGACTGCGCGGATGCCTCTGGTCCTCGCAGGCGCCCCGCTCGGGCGCCCCTCTGACGCGAGCACCGGCGTCGCCGCGGCGCTCGCGACCGCCGACGTGCTCGCCGCGGAGGACACCCGACGGTTGCGCCGGTTGTGCAGCGATCTCGGGGTGACGCCCACCGGCCGGGTCGTCAGCTGCTTCGAGGGCAACGAGGTGCAGCGCCTGCCGGAGCTGCTGGACGCCGTGGCCGCGGGGCTGACCGTCCTGCTGGTCACGGACGCCGGGATGCCCACCGTGTCCGACCCGGGCTACCGGCTCGTGGAGGCCGCGGTCGCCCGCGGGCTGCCGGTGACCTGCCTGCCCGGGCCGTCCGCGGTGACGACGGCGCTCGCGCTGTCCGGGCTGCCGACGGACCGGTTCTGCTTCGAGGGCTTTCTGCCGCGCAAGGCCGGCGAACGCAAGCGGCGCCTGTCCGAGCTGGTCGCCGAGCGTCGAACGTCCGTGCTCTTCGAGGCCCCGCACCGCGTCGCGGCGTGCCTCGCGGACATGGTCGAGGTGCTCGGTCCCGACCGTCGCGTCGTCGTGTGCCGCGAGCTGACCAAGACGTACGAGGAAGTGCTCCGCGGCACGCTCGCCGAGCTGGCCGCCTGGGCGCAGGGGGACGTCCGCGGCGAGATCACCCTCGTGCTGGCCGGCGCTCCCGAGGCCCTCGAGGCGCAGACCCCCGAGGACCTGGTCGCGATGGTGCGGACCCGGGAGCAGGCCGGGCTCTCCCGCAAGGACGCCATCGCCGCGGCCGCACAGGAGACCGGTCGCCCCAAGCGCGAGGTGTACGCCGCCGTCGTCGAGGCGAAACAGCCTGGCCCGGCTCACTAACCTTGCCGGCATGTCCCGCCACATCCTCACCGCGGTCGCCTGGCCGTACGCCAACGGTCCCCGTCACATCGGTCACGTCGCCGGGTTCGGCGTGCCGAGCGACGTGTTCAGCCGCTACCAGCGGATGGCCGGCAACCAGGTGCTGATGGTGAGCGGGACCGACGAGTACGGCACCCCGATCCAGGTGGCTGCCGACGCCGAGGGCGTGACGCCGCGCGAGATCGCCGACCGCTACAACCGGGTGATCGCGACCGACCTGGCGGGCCTCGGCTGCTCCTACGACCTGTTCACCCGCACCACGACGCGCAACCACACGGCGGTCGTGCAGCAGATCTTCACGACGCTGTTCGACAACGGCTACATCGTCGAGCGTCCTCAGCTGTCGGCGGTGTCGCCGTCGACCGGGCGCACGCTGCCGGACCGATACATCGAGGGCACCTGCCCGATCTGTCAGTACCCGAGCGCACGCGGCGACCAGTGCGACAACTGCGGCAACCAGCTCGACCCGCAGGACCTGATCGACCCGCGCAGCAAGATCAACGGAGAGACGCCGCAATTCATCGAGAGCCCGCAGTTCTTCCTCGAGCTGCCGGCGTTCGCGCGGGAGCTCGGCGGATGGCTGCAGTCACGCACCGGCTGGCGCTCCAACGTGCGCAGCTTCAGCGCAAACCTGCTCGAAGACCTCAAGCCCCGGGCGATCAGCCGCGACCTGGAGTGGGGCGTACCGATCCCGCTGGACGGATGGCGCGACCGGTCGGACAAGCGGATCTACGTCTGGTTCGACGCGGTCATCGGCTACCTGTCGGCCTCCATCGAATGGGCGAGACGCTCCGGCGACCCGGACGCCTGGCGACCCTTCTGGTCCCCGGACGCGACCGGCGCCTACTTCATGGGCAAGGACAACGTCGTCTTTCACACCGTGATCTGGCCGGCGATCCTGTCCGGCGTCTCGAACCCGCCGGGCCCGCTCGGTCCGCTGGCGCTGCCCACCGACGTGGTCAGCTCGGAGTTCCTGACGATGGAGGGGCGCAAGTTCTCCTCCTCTCGCTCGGTGGTCATCTACGTGCGGGACGTGCTCGAGCGGTACGGCGCAGACGCGCTGCGCTACTACCTCGCCGCGGCCGGTCCCGAGTCCTCCGACACCGACTTCACCTGGCAGCAGTTCGTCACCCGCAACAACACCGAGCTGGTGGCCGGCTGGGGCAACCTGGTCAACCGCACGGTGTCGCTGGCGGCGAAGAACCTCGGCGCGATCCCGGCGGCGGGCGAGCTGACCGGGGTGGACCAGGCCGTTCTGGAAGCCTCGCGTGCGTCGTTCGCGCAGATCGGCGCCCTGCTGGACGGCTCCCAGCAGAAAGCCGCGATCACCGAGGCGATGCGGGTGGTCGGTGAGGCCAACAAGTACCTCTCCGACGAGGCGCCCTGGAAGCTGAAGGACGACCTGCCGCGTCGGGACACCGTGCTGCACGTCGCGCTGCAGCTGGTCGACGACGCCAAGACGTTGCTGACCCCGTTCCTGCCGGCCTCGTGCGACACGGTCGACGCGATGCTGGGCGGGACGGCCCCCTGGGCCGGCCAGCCGGAGCTGCGAGAGGTCGAGGACCTCGACGGCGGCCCGGCCTACCCGATCCTCACCGGCGACTACGCGAAGGCGACGGCGAGCTGGGAGTCGACGCCAGTCAGGGTCGGTCAGCCGCTCGCTGCGCCCACGCCGTTGTTCACCAAGCTCGACCCGTCGGTCGTCGACGAGGAGCTGGCTCGCCTCGAGGCGGGCGCGTGAAGACCCCCAACCAGCGGGCGCGGCGCGACGAGAAGCGCGGCACCCCGCCGCCGCTTCCCGAGCCCCTGCCGCTGTCGCTCACCGACACGCACTGCCACCTCGACCTGATGGACGTGGACGTCCCGACCGCGCTCGAGCAGGCTGCTCAGGTCGGCATCGGGACGCTCGTCCAGGTCGGGGTCGACGTCGCCTCGAGCGTCTGGGGGGCCGAGCTGGCGGCTGTCCACGACAGCGTGCACGCGGCGGTCGCGATCCATCCCAACGAGGCTGGGCTCGGCAACGCCACCGACGAGGCGCTGCGTGAGATCGAACGGTTGGCCGCGCTGCCCCAGGTGGTCGCGGTCGGAGAGACCGGGCTGGACCACTTCCGCACCCAGGGCGCCGAGGGGCACCGCTGGCAGGAGGACTCGTTCCGGGCACACCTCCAGATCGCCAAGGCGACCGCTACGACCCTGGTCATCCACGACCGGGACGCGCACGACGACGTCGTCCGGGTGCTGCTCTCCGAAGGTGCCCCGGAGCGCGTGGTCTTCCACTGCTTCTCCGGCGGCCCCGACCTCGCACGGACCTGCGCCGAGCACGGCTGGTACGCCAGCTTCGCCGGGCCGGTGACCTTCAAGCCGAACGACGAGCTGCGGGCCGCGGCCGCATCGCTGCCGGTGGAGCTGCTGCTGGTCGAGACCGACGCGCCCTTCCTCGCCCCGGTCCCGCACCGTGGCCGGCCGAACGCCCCCTACCTCGTCCCGACCACCGTGCGCGGGCTCGCCCTCACCCGCGAGGCTGATCTGCTGGACCTCTGCAGTGCGCTGGCGGCGAACGGTCGACGCGCTTTCGGGCTCTGAGGCTGCTCCACAGGCGCCTGTGACAGATGTGTGTCGAAACACGTCTGTCCCCCACGATGCCCGAGATGACGGGGGCCCGACCCCCTTCTGACGGTCCTGCTGAGTCCTGAGACACGGTCCGTGCTCCACCTGTCGGTTGCCACCGCGTACCCCTCGACCTAACGTGCTGTCCACTGACCGACCGGCTGGGAGCGCAGCGCCTCGAAGGCGCCCCTCACGCAGACACCACTGCTCACGCACCGTCTCCCGCCGGCCCGCCGACGTTCGGAGACCATGTGCGCCGTATTCCTTCTGCCCTGCTTTCCCAGCCCCTCACGGGACGACGCCTGGCAGCCCTGGGCCTCGCCGCTGCCACCGTTCTCGTCGCCGCCCCGGCGCTCGCCGCCGTCAGCGCGTCGCCGACCCCCGTCAGCACGACGCTGTCCTCCGGGACGGCCGACGTCCAGGTGCCGTGGGCGCCTCGGTCGGTGACGTCCGCCGCGACCCCGCGTCCCCGGCTGACCCCGGCGCCTCCCGCGCCCCAGCCGGCTCCCGCTCCGAAGGCCGCGCCCGTCGGCCTGCAGCCCCGGGCAGACGGTCTGGACTGGGCAGCGCTCGCACGGTGCGAGTCCGGCGGCGACCCGACGATCGTGTCGCGCACCGGCAAGTACCACGGGCTCTACCAGTTCGACGCACGCACCTGGCAGTCGGTCGGCGGCAAGGGCGTGGCGAGCACTGCGCCCGCCGCTGAGCAGACCGCCCGGGCACAGATGCTGTACGCCCGGCGCGGAGCTGCGCCGTGGCCGGAGTGCGGTCGGCGTCTCTAGCTCTGCCTCCGGCCCGGTAGACACACAGGCGTGCCCGACTCCCTGCTGACCGCGACCGACGTCCGGCGGATCGCCGCCGAGCTCGGGGTCAGACCGACCAAGCAGCTGGGCCAGAACTTCGTGATCGACCCGAACACGGTCCGGCGCATCGTGCGGACCGCTCGGGTCGGCAACGAGGACGTGGTCCTGGAGATCGGGCCCGGCCTGGGCTCGTTGACCCTCGGGCTGCTCGAGGTGGCCCGGTCGGTGACCGCGGTGGAGATCGACCCGGTGCTCGCCGAGCGGTTGCAGAGGACGGTCGAGGAACGGCTGCCCGACACGCAGCTGAGGGTGCTGACGCTGGACGCCCTCGCGCTCGACACCCTGCCTGGCGACCCGCCCACAGCGCTGGTCGCCAACCTGCCGTACAACGTCGCGGTACCGGTGCTGCTCCGTGCTCTGGAGCGGCTGCCGTCGCTGCGCACGGGTCTGGTGATGGTGCAGGCCGAGGTGGCTGACCGGCTGGCTGCGCCGCCCGGGTCGCGCACCTACGGGGTCCCGTCGGTGAAGGCCGCCTGGTACGCCGACGTCCGTCGGGCCGGGTCCGTCGGCCGCCACGTGTTCTGGCCCGCACCGAACGTCGACAGCGCGCTCGTCGCGTTCACGCGCCGGGAGTCTCCGCCCGCTGACCGGCTCGCCACGTTCGCCGTCGTCGACGCGGCGTTCGGCCAACGCCGCAAGACCCTGCGGGCGGCACTTGCAGGCTGGGCCGGGAGCGCGCCCCGGGCCGAGGCGAGGCTGACGGCGGCAGGCATCGACCCCGGTCTGCGCGGGGAGGCGTTGCACGTGACGGACTTCGCACGGCTCGCCGCGACCGTAGGCTGACCGTTCCCGTCCGGTACCGACAGTCCTGGAGAGCCTTGCCCGCCCGTACGCCCGATCGCGTCGTCGTCCGGGTGCCGGCCAAGCTCAACCTGCACCTGTCCGTCGGTCCGCTGCGGGCTGACGGCTTCCACGAGCTGACCACGGTGTTCCACGCGGTGTCGCTCACCGACGAGGTCACCGTGCGTCCGGCCGACGGGCTCACCGTGAGCGTCACGGGCGAGGGTGTCGAGCAGGTGCCCACCGACGGGACGAACCTCGCCGTCCGCGCCGCTGCCCTCCTGGCCGAGCACACGGGTCACCCGAGGGGGGTCGCGATCAGCATCCGCAAGGGCATCCCGGTCGCCGGCGGGTGCGCCGGCGGTTCCGCGGACGCCGCGGGGACTCTGGTGGCCTGCAACGCGCTCTGGGGGACCCAGCTCACCACCGACGAGCTGGGCTCGCTCGCTGCCCGCCTCGGCAGCGACGTCCCGTTCTGCCTGCAGGGGCGGACGGCGCTCGGGACCGGTCGCGGCGAGCAGCTCACCCCGGTGCTCGGACGCGGTGCGTACGCCTGGGTGCTCGCGCTGGCCCACGAGGGGCTGTCGACGCCCGCGGTCTACCGCCGGCTCGACGACGACCGGGAGCAGCGCCCTGCGGTCGCCGCTGATCCCGCCGACGTGCTGACCGCCCTGCGTCGGGGCGACGCGACGATGCTCGGACGGGCCCTTCACAACGACTTGCAGCCGCCTGCCGTGGCGCTGCGTCCTTCGCTGCGGACGCTGCTCGAGCTCGGTGACGAGCGTGGCGCGCTCGGCGGGATCGTCAGCGGCAGCGGGCCCACCGTGGCCTTCCTGGCCCGCGACCCCGAGCACGCCGACGAGCTGGCCGCCGAGCTCGCAGCCTCCGACGTCTGCCGGGCGGTCCGGCGCGCGGACGGACCCGTCGCCGGCGCCCGGGTCGTCGGTTGACAGGCCTGTCCAAATGACCGAGAACGCCAGATGACCGCACGAGCGAGACGACAGAGGGGCACGAACTGATGGCGAGGGCCAACCTGGTCAACCTCGAGAACGTCAGCGTGGCGCACGGCACGCGGCTGCTGCTGGACGCGGTGTCGCTCGGCATCGCCGAGGGCGACCGGATCGGGGTCGTCGGACGCAACGGCGGCGGCAAGACGACGCTGCTCAAGACGCTGCTGAAGACCGAGCCGGTCAACGACGGCCGGGTCACTCACACCGGTTCTTTGCGCGCCGGTGCGCTGACCCAGGACGTCCGGCTGGACACCGAGCTCACCGCACGTGAAGCCATCGTCGGCGACGCGGCTGATCACGAGTGGGCCTCCGACGCCCGGGTGCGCGAGGTGCTCGACGGGCTCGGGCTGCACGACCTGGGCTTCGACGCGACCATCGGCACGATGTCCGGCGGTGAGCGGCGCCGGGTGGCGCTGGCCGCGTTGCTGATCGGCGACTGGGACCTGCTCGTGCTCGACGAGCCGACCAACCATCTCGACGTGGAAGGGGTCGCCTGGCTCGCCGCGCACCTCAAGGGGCGGCCGAGCTCGCAGGCGCACCTGGTCGTGACCCACGACCGCTGGTTCCTCGACGAGGTCAACACGACCACGTGGGAGGTGCACGACGGGATCGTCGACGCGTATGCGGGCGGCTACTCGGCGTACGTCCTGGCCCGCGCCGAACGTGACCGGATCGCCGGGTCGGCCGAGCAGAAGCGTCAGCAGCTCGTGCGCAAGGAGCTTGCCTGGTTGCGGCGGGGTCCGCCCGCCCGCACGTCCAAGCCGCAGTTCCGCATCGACGCCGCCAACGCGCTGATCGCCGACGAGCCCGAGCCGCGGGACCGGGTCTCGCTGCAGCGCTTCGCCACCGCCCGCCTCGGCAAGACCGTCTACGAGCTCAAGCAGGCGCGTCTCGCGTACGGCGAGAAGCTGCTGCTCGACGACGTCGACTGGATCGTCGGACCGGGCGACCGGGTGGGCATCGTCGGCGTCAACGGCGCCGGCAAGTCCAGCCTGCTCAAGCTCCTGGTCGCCGACCAGGAGGTCGACAGCGGGGAAGTGATCACCGGCAAGACCGTCAAGGTCGCCTACCTGTCGCAGGAGGTGGCCGAGCTGGACGGGTCGCTGCGTGTGCTGGAGGCGGTCGAGCAGGTTGCCCGCTCGGTCGAGGTCGACGGTAAACCGGTGGGTGCCTCGAGCCTATGCGAGCGGTTCGGCTTCGTCGGCAACGCGCAGTGGACCCGGGTGGCCGACCTGTCCGGCGGCGAACGACGCCGCCTGCAGATCCTCCGGCTCCTGATGGGCGAGCCCAACGTCCTCATGCTCGACGAGCCGACCAACGACCTCGACATCGACACCCTCACGGCGCTTGAGGACGTGCTCGACGGCTGGCCCGGCACCCTGCTGGTGGTGAGCCACGACCGATACTTCCTCGAGCGGGTGACGGACACGACGGCCTCGCTGATGGGCGACGGCACGATCAAGGCGCTGCCCGGCGGGGTCGACCAGTATCTCGCTGAGCGGGTGCGCAAGGGGCCGGCCACCACGTCGGCGGCCAAGCCCAAGGGCGACACGCGCGCCGCGCAGAAGGAGCTCGGCAAGCTGGAGCGGCAGCTGTCCCAGCTGGACCGCAAGGAGCGCGGGCTGCAGGGCGACCTGCTCGCCAGCGGCGACGACTACGAGAAGGCTGCCCGGCTGGACACCCAGATCACCGAGGTGCAGGCCGAGAAGGCCGGCGTCGAGCACGCCTGGTTGGAGCTGTCCGACCAGCTGGCCTGACCGGCGGCTCGGTGCACGATCACCGGAGGGTCTGCCCGCCGGGAGCGACCATCTCGGCCTTTCGCGGCGGGCACATGCTCCGTCGATCTTGCTGGCAGGTCGTGTCTCCGGGCTGAGCGGGTCAGCCGGTGGCACCCAGCGAGCGCCAGTAGTCGTTCAGGGCCCCGTTGGTCCGAACGAACCAGACGATCGGCCCGACGCCGAACAGGAGGACCCCCGGAATGAACCACAGCCCGTTCAGGCCGGTGACCGGCGGCTGCTGGCCGCGTCGGCTGTAGAGCTTGCCGACCTCGTCGCTGTGGAGAAAAGCCAGGACAGGTGAGATCGCGAACCAGATGAGCAACGCGATCCCGCCACCCAGACCTTGGCCCGTGTGCTGCTTCATCTCCTCGTGCGTCTTGTAGGCCCACACATATCCATAGATGCCCAGGGTGACGACGAACAGGAGCATGGAGACGCCGGTGCCGCGGACCTGTCCGACGGGACCCCCGCCAGGCGGCGCGTAGCCGGCCGGGGGTTGGCCATACCCCTGGGGGGCACCGTAGTTGCCCTGCGGCCCCTGACCGTAGGACTGAGGTGTCTGGCCGTAGCCCTGCGGGGCGACGGCGTATCCCGGCTGCTGCTGCCCGTACGCCTGGGGCTGCTGTCCGTAGCCCTGGGGCTGCTGACCGTAGGGGTCGGTCATGGGGTGGCTCCTCGTCTCGACGATGGCCCGGAGGCTACGACAGCAGAGCGCCCCGTGGGGGTGAACCCGGGGAGTCAGACCCGACGGGCGTCCAGGCGGTCGGCGTCCGGCCAGCGGACGTCGGTCGCGAGCCCGGCCTTCTCCAGCGCCCAGATCAGGCGGGCCGAGGAGTCGACCTGGAAGCGATCGACGCCGTGCCGAGCGGCGGTCGGGTCCGCGTGGTGCAGGTTGTGCCAGGACTCGCCCATGCTGATGATCGCGAGCGGCCAGACGTTAGCGCTCTTGTCGCGGGTCTTGAACGGTCTTTCGCCGACCGCGTGACAGATCGAGTTGATCGACCAGGTGACGTGGTGCAGCACCGCGATGCGCACCAGCGAACCCCAGAAGAACGCGGTCGCTGCGCCGAGCAGGACGCCGTCGCCCTGGAGCCCCGCCCAGACCCCGCCGATGACGGCGGGGAGCAGCACGGACACGGCCGCGCAGAGCCAGAACAGCTTGTTGACCCGGGCGATGCTGCGGTCGGCCAGAAGGTCCGGAGCGAAGCGCTTCTGGTCGGTCTGCTCGACGTCGAACAGCCAGCCCACGTGAGCGTGGTAGAGCCCCTTGGCCAGCGCGCCGCTCGACGTGCCGTAGCGCCAGGGGGAGTGCGGGTCGCCCTCCTTGTCGCTGTAGGCGTGGTGACGCCGGTGGTCGGCCACCCACCGGGTGACCGGGCCCTCGATGGCCATGCTCCCGGCTACGGCGAGGGCGACCCGCGTGCCGGTCCGCGCCTTGAACGACCCGTGCGTGAAGTAGCGGTGGTAGCCGACCGTGATGCCGTGCCCGGTGATCGCGTAGAACACGACGGCGATGACCACGTCGCGCAGGTGCAGCCCGGTGCCCCAGAGCACGAACCCGCTCGCCAGCACCGCCAGCAGCGGCACGATGATGAACGTGGCGAGCATGACCTGCTCGAACCGTGCTCGGGCCTGCGTCTTGGGGACGGCCTGCAACGGCCGGGCAGTGTCCTCGACCACGTCCACCGTGGTCGTGGGCGCGTCGGGAAGGGTCGGTGCAGACACAGGGCTCCCTGGCTGGTCGTCGTTGCCGGCGGGTTCACGGTCGCCCGAACTTAACGCAGGCGTCGGGCGGCTGCCTCTCTTGCCTCTAGCCTGGGGGCGGTGGTCCCGGGTCGTCCAGAGGCAGGACAGGTCACTTTGAATGATCGAACAGAGGTTCGATTCCTCTCCCGGGAGCTGTCGCTAGTCTGACCCTCCCCCCGTACGAAGGAGCTTTGATGCCGCACGCCCGTCCCGCGGTCGTGGTGGTTCTTGCGGCGGGGGAGGGCACCCGGATGCGTAGCGGCACCCCCAAGGTGCTCCACGAGCTGGCGGGACGGAGCATGCTCGGCCACGTGGTCGCCGCGGCGCGCGCGCTGCAGCCGGAGCACCTGGTCGTCGTCGTCGGTCACGCCCGGGAGCGGGTCGTTGCACACCTGGACGCGGTCGACCCCGAGGCGACGGCTGTGGTCCAGCACGAGCAGAACGGCACCGGCCACGCCGTGCGGGTGGCGCTGTCCTCCCTCGGCGACCTCAGCGGCACGGTGCTGGTGGTCCCGGGCGACGCGCCCCTGCTCACCGCAGCCTCGCTGGGCGCGCTCGTCCAGGAGCACGAGGACGCGGGTGCGGCCACCACCCTGCTGACCTCCGTCCTGGAGGACCCGACCGGCTACGGCCGGGTGGTGCGCGACCCGGGCGGGGCGGTGCGCGCGGTGGTCGAGCACAAGGACGCCGACACCGAGACCCTTCGTGTCCGCGAGGTGGCGACGAGCGTCTACGCCTTCGAGGCCGGGGCGCTGCGTGACGCGCTGGGGCGGTTGTCGACCGACAACGCGCAAGGTGAGGAATATCTCACCGACGTCGTGGGCCTGCACCGGGTTGCTGGCCTGACCCTGCACGCGGTGGGTGCCCCGGCGGCCGAGACCGGTGGGGTCAACGACCGGGTCCAGCTGGCCGCGGCAGCGCGGCTGCTGCGCGACCGTCTGCTGGAGCAGCACATGCGTGCCGGGGTCGCCGTGCTCGACCCGGCCACCACGTGGGTCGACGTCGACGTCGAGCTGGCCCCCGACTGCACGATCGCGCCCGGGGTGCAGCTGCACGCCGGCACCACCGTCGCCGCGGGCGCGGTCGTCGGCCCGGACAGCACCGTGACCCGCAGCCGGGTCGGGGCCGGCGCCCGGGTCGTGCGCAGCCACCTGGACGGGGCCGTCGTCGGGGAGCGGGCGAGCGTCGGGCCGTTCAGCTATCTCCGGCCGGGGACCGTCCTCGGTCCGGACAGCAAGGTCGGGGCGTACGTGGAGGTGAAGGCCAGCGAGCTCGGGGCCGGCGCCAAGGTGCCGCACCTCTCCTACGTGGGGGACGCCACGGTCGGCGCCCGCAGCAACGTCGGCGCCGGCACGATCGTCTTCAACTACGACGGTCGCGCCAAGCACCGCACCGTGATCGGCGAGGACTGCAGGGTCGGCGGGAACAACAGCCTGATCGCACCGGTGAGCATCGGTGACGGTGCCTATACCGGGGCGGACGCCGTGATCAGTCGCGACGTGCCGGCCGGCGCGCTCGCGGTCTCGGAGAACACCCAGCGCACGATCGAGGGGTGGGTCGCCGAGAAGCGCCCGTCCGGGACAGGGGATCGATGACCGGCCTCAAGATCGAGAGTCACAAGAGCCTGCTGCTGTTCAGCGGCCGGGCCTTCGTGGAGCTGGCCGAAGAGGTCGCCACCGCGCTCGGGGTCACGGTGGTGCCGACCACGGCGTACGACTTCGCCAACGGCGAGATCTTCGTGAGGTTCAACGAGTCTGTCCGCGGCTGCGACGCGTTCGTCCTCCAGAGCCACACCGCGCCCATCAACACCTGGGTGATGGAGCAGCTGCTCATGGTGGACGCTCTCAAGCGTGCCAGCGCGAAGCGGATCACGGTCGTCCTCCCGTTCTACCCGTACGCCCGGCAGGACAAGAAGCACCGGGGCCGCGAGCCGATCAGCGCCCGGCTCATCGCTGACCTGTTCCGCACCGCTGGCGCCGACCGCCTGATGGCGGTCGACCTGCACACCAGCCAGATCCAGGGCTTCTTCGACGGCCCGGTCGACCACCTGTTCGCGTTGCCGCTGCTCGCGGACTATGTCCAGGAGCGGTGGGGCCGGGAGAACCTTGTGGTGGTCTCGCCGGATGCAGGGAGGGTCAGGGTGGCAGAGCGGTGGACCGACCGGCTCGGTTGCGGGCTCGCGATCATCCACAAGCGCCGCGACCCGAACGTGCCCAACGAGGTCAAGGTCGGCGAGGTGGTCGGTGACGTGGCCGGCAAGACCTGCATCCTCGTCGACGACATGATCGACACCGGGGGCACGATCACGAAGGCGGCTGAGCTGCTCTTCGACCACGGCGCCGCCGACGTCATCGTCACGGCGACCCACGGGGTGCTGTCCGGCCCCGCGATCGAGCGGCTCAAGAACAGCCGGATCAGCGAGGTCGTCGTGACCAACACGCTCCCGATCCACGAGACGGTCAGGTTCGACAACCTCACCGTGCTGTCGATCGCGCCGCTGCTCGCGCGCGCGATCCAAGCCGTCTTCGAGGACGGCTCCGTGACCGAGCTTTTCGACGGCGACGCCTGACCGGTAGGCTCGACCCTCGCGCCTTCCTGTGCGCCTGATCCATCCAACGTTTCGAGGAGTTTCGCTGTGCCCGAGGTCCGCATCGTCGCCGAGCCCCGCACCGAGTTCGGCAAGGGTGCCGCTCGTCGCGTGCGCCGTGAGGCCAAGGTGCCGGCCGTGCTCTACGGCCACGGCGAGGCGCCGCGCCACGTCTCTTTGCCCGGCCACGAGCTGATGCTGGCGCTCAAGCACGACTCCAACGCGCTGCTCACCCTGGAGACCGCGGACGGCGACCAGCTCGCCCTCCCGAAGGCCGTGGTTCGCGACCCGATCAAGGGCTTCCTCGAGCACGTCGACCTGATCGCCGTGCGCAAGGGCGAGAAGGTGACCGTCGAGATCTCGATCGTGCTCGTCGGTGACGCCGCCCCTGACGTGATGGTCGACTTCCAGATGACCAGCCTGACCCTCGAAGCCGACGCCACCAACCTGCCGGAGCACGTCGAGGTCAGCATCGAGGGTCTCGACGTCGGAGAAGCCGTCCGGGCCGGCGACGTCACCCTGCCTGAGGGCTCCACCCTCGCTCAGGACGGCGACGTCATCATCGTGCACGGCTTGACCACCCCGAGCGAGGCGGCCCTGGAGGCCGAGCTCGCCGAGGCTGAGGCCGAGCTGGGCTCCGGCCAGGCCGGCGCCGAGGCCGCCGCCGAGGGCGACGTGCAGGCCGAGGGCAACAGCCCCGACAACGAGGGCAGCGAGAGCGACAAGGCCGGCGACGGCGACACCGTCGCGGAGTCCTAGCCCGACCTGGAGGCAGAGCCCGTGGCCGACGAGCCCTGGCTGGTCGTCGGCCTGGGTAACCCGGGTCCCTCGTACGCCGGGAACCGGCACAACGTCGGTTTTATGGTCGCCGACCTGCTCGCTTCGCGTGTGGGCGGCCGGTTCAAGGCGCACAAGGGTCGGGCGGACCTGTTTGAAGGCAGGCTGGTGGGCGTGCGTGTGCTGCTCGCCAAGCCCAAGACGTACATGAACCTCTCCGGCGGGCCGACGGCCTCGCTCCGTGACTTCTTCAAGGTGCCGGTCGAGCGCATCCTGTGCGTCCACGACGAGCTGGACGTCGACTTCGGTCGTCTGCGGCTCAAGCGGGGCGGGGGAGCCGGCGGGCACAACGGGCTGCGTTCGCTCGACAGCGCGCTCGGCTCGCGTGACTACCTCCGGGTGCGGGTCGGGATCGGCCGGCCGCCGGGCCGGCAGGACCCGGCCGACTACGTGCTGAAGGACTTCACCGCGGCCGAGCGCAAGGAGCTGCCGCTGGAGGTGGACCGAGCGGCCGACGCTGTCGAGGCGCTGCTGACGGGCACCCTGGAAGCGGCGCAGAACACTTACCACCAGGACCCCTGACCCCGCGAACCTGCACGACCATGACGTCTCCGGGCTGCCCGGCGCCCCAGCGAGCCAGCCGGACGGGTCCGGACGCCGTAATCTGGGGTCACCCCCCGGTCGCGGAATGGCCTGGGGTGTTTCTGCTGCCCGGAGGCCGCCACCCGTGAGCTCGCCCGCCCTGTCCAGCCTGCTCGACCGTGTCACTCAGGACCCGTCGCTGACACGTGCGCTCGCGTCGGCCCGGGACGGGGCCCTTCACCTGGACGTCGAAGGCCCGTCCGGGCTCCGGCCCTTTCTCACCGCCGCGCTTGCACAGGACCGGACGGTGCTCGCGGTCACCGCTACCGGCCGCGAGGCCGAGGAGCTGGTCGACGCTCTCGCGATGCTGCTGCCGCCCGAGCGGGTCGCGCTCTACCCCTCCTGGGAGACGCTGCCGCACGAGCGGCTGAGCCCGCGGGCCGACACCGTGGGCCGCCGCGTCGCCGTCCTCCGGCGGCTCGCGCACCCGTCCACCGACGACCCGCAGACCGGGCCGCTCGACGTCGTCGTCGCTCCGGTGAGGTCGCTGCTGCAGCCGCAGGTGAAGGGTCTGGGCGAGCTGGAGCCGGTGCAGCTCGTGCAGGGGCAGGACGTGGACCCGGAGTCGCTCGTCCGCCGGCTGGTGGACCTCGCGTACGCCCGGGTCGAGATGGTCGAGAAGCGCGGCGAGTTCGCGGTGCGCGGCGGCATCATCGACGTGTTCCCGCCGACCGAGGAGCACCCGGTCCGGGTCGAGCTGTGGGGCGACACGGTCGAGGAGGTCCGCTGGTTCAAGGTGGCCGACCAGCGCAGCCTCGAGGTCGCCGACGGCGGCCTGTGGGCGCCGCCGTGCCGCGAGCTGCTGCTGACCCCCGAGGTGAGAGAGCGCGCGAGACAGCTGGGCGAGGAGCACCCGGAGCTGAAGGAGATCACCGACAAGATCGCCGACGGGACCCCGGTCGAGGGGATGGAGGCGCTGTCGCCGGTCCTGGTCGCCGATGACCTGGTGCTGCTCACCGACGAGCTGCCGAGGGGCGCGGCCGTCCTGGTCTGCGACCCCGAGCGCATCCGCACCCGCGCGCACGACCTCGTCCGCACCAGCCAGGAGTTCCTCGAGGCGTCCTGGGCCACGGCAGCCTCCGGCGGCAAGGCCCCGGTCGACCTGGGCGCGGCCGCCTACCGCACCCTCGTGGAGGTGCGGGAGCACGCCGCAGCCACCGGCACCCCGTGGTTCACGCTCACCCCGTTCACGACCGACACCGACCTCTCCGACGACGCCGTCGTCCTGGCCGCGCAGCAGCCGACCGCCTACCGCGGCGAGACCGAGACGGCCGTCGCCGACGTTCGCGCGTGGTTGCGCGAAGGCTGGGACGTGGTCCTGACCGCGGAGGGGCACGGGTCGGCGGAGCGGTTCGTGGAGGTCCTGAAGGGCGAGGACGTGGCCGCCGAGCTGGTGGTCGCGCCGACCCGCCGTGACGGGGTGGTGCAGGTCCTCACCGGCTGCTTGACCAACGGCTTCGTCAGTCCCCTGCTCAAGCTCGCGGTGCTGACCGAGACCGACCTGACCGGCACGCGCGGGGCCGGGACCAAGGACACCAGCAAGCGCATGCCCTCCCGTCGTCGCAACACCGTCGATCCGCTGCAGCTGCGCGCGGGGGACCCGGTCGTGCACGACCAGCACGGGGTCGGTCGCTACGTCGAGATGGTGCAGCGCACGGTGGCCGGCGCGACCCGCGAATATCTGGTGCTCGAGTACGCGAAGGGTGACCGGCTCTACGTCCCGACCGACCAGCTGGAGCTGGTCACGCGCTACTTCGGGGGCGAGGCCCCGACCGTCGACCGGATCGGCGGCAGCGACTGGGCCAAGCGCAAGGGCCGTGCGAAGAAGGCGGTCAAGGAGATCGCGGCCGGCCTGATCCAGCTCTACAGCGCGCGGATGGCCGCTCCGGGGCACGCCTTCGGGCCGGACACCCCCTGGCAGCGGGAGCTGGAGGACGCCTTCCCGTACGTCGAGACGCCGGACCAGATGGAGGCGATCGACGAGGTCAAGGCCGACATGGAGAAGCCGTCGCCGATGGACCGGGTGATCTGCGGCGACGTGGGCTACGGCAAGACCGAGATCGCCGTACGCGCAGCGTTCAAGGCCGTGCAGGACGGCAAGCAGGTCGCCGTGCTGGTGCCGACGACGTTGCTGGTGCAGCAGCACTTCGGGACGTTCAGCGAAAGGTTCAAGCAGTTCCCCGTGACCGTGAGGGCGACCAGCCGCTTCAACTCCGACAAGGAGCAGAAGGCGGTGCTCGAGGGTCTCGAGGCAGGCACGGTCGACGTCGTCATCGGCACCCACCGTCTGCTGTCCAAGAACGTGGCGTTCAAGGACCTCGGTCTGGTGATCGTCGACGAGGAGCAGCGCTTCGGCGTCGAGCACAAGGAGCAGCTCAAGGCGATGCGCACCGACGTGGACGTGCTGACGATGTCCGCGACCCCGATCCCACGCACGCTGGAGATGAGCCTCAACGGGATCCGGGAGATGAGCACCATCCTCACCCCGCCCGAGGAGCGTCACCCGGTGCTGACCTTCGTCGGGCCCTACGACGACAAGCAGGTCGGCGCGGCCATCCGGCGCGAGCTGCTGCGAGAGGGACAGGTGTTCTTCCTGCACAACCGGGTCGAGTCGATCGACCGGGTGGCCAAGCGGCTCGGCGGGCTGGTGCCCGAGGCGCGGATCGCGGTCGGTCACGGGCAGATGGACGAGCGTTCGCTCGAGCAGGTGATGGTCGGCTTCTGGGAGAAGCGCTTCGACGTGCTGGTCTGCACGACCATCGTCGAGTCGGGGCTCGACATCCCCAACGCCAACACGCTCATCGTCGACCGCGCCGACAGCTTCGGGCTGAGCCAGCTGCACCAGATCCGCGGACGGGTCGGGCGAGGTCGCGAACGGGCGTACGCCTACTTCACCTACAGCCCCGAGAAGCCGCTCACCGAGACCGCGTACGACCGTCTCAGCACGATTGCGCAGAACACCGAGATCGGCGCCGGGATGGCGGTGGCGATGAAGGACCTGGAGATCCGCGGGGCCGGCAACCTGCTCGGCGGTGAGCAGTCTGGGCACATCGCGAGTGTCGGGTTCGACCTCTACATGCGCCTGGTCGGCGACGCCGTGGCCGACTACAAGCGCGGGCTCGCCGGCGAGAGAGCGGTCGACGACGACCTGCCGGAGACCCGGGTCGACCTGCCGATCGACGCGCACCTGCCCCACGCCTACGTGCCGTCCGAACGGCTCCGGCTCGAGGCCTACCGGCGGCTGGCCTCGGCTCCGGACGACCAGGCTCTGATCGGCGTACGGGCGGAGCTGCTCGACCGGTACGGCCCCCTGCCCACCCCGGTGGAGAACCTCCTGGCGGTGGCGGCCTTCCGGGTGCGGGCCCGCACGTACGGGATCGCGGAGGTGACCCTTCAGGGCAAGGCGGTCCGGTTCGCGCCGATGCGGCTGCGGGAGTCGCAGACCATGCGACTGCAGCGGCTGTATCCGAAGACGCTCTACAAGCCCGCGCTCGAGACCGCTCTGGTCCCGGCGCCGATGACAGCGAAGTTCGGCGGGACCGTGCTGCGGGACACCGCGCTGCTCGACTGGGCGACCGGCGTGCTCGAAGCGGTTCTCGGGGACTCGGTCGCGGCTGCCGCGAGCGCCTGACGTGGCAGGCTGTCAGCGGACCGATCAGACCCAGAGGGAGACACAGTGACGCGCGTGCCCGGCCCCCGCCTGTTCACGGCGGGGCTCCTGCTCACGCTCGGCCTCACCGCCTGCGGCGGTCCGGTCGAGGCCGGCTCTGCCGCGATCGTCGGCGATCACCGTCTTGGCGGGTCGAGCTTCACCGACCAGGTGCGCGACGCGCTCGCCGCACCCGGTGTCGGGACCACGGTCACCGGGGACGTGGCGGCCTTCCAGCGCGGCGTCCTGTCGCAGTTCATCACCCTGCAGCTGCTCGACCGGGCGGCGCAGCAGAACGGCATCTCGGTCGGCAGGGGTGACGTCGATGCCCGGATGGCCGAGCTGGAGAAGGGGCTCGGCGGTGCCGCAGCGCTGAAGAAACAGGCGACGCAGGTCGGCTTCTCGGACGACCAGGTGCGGGGCATCGCCCGGGCCAACGCCCTGATCGCAGCGCTGCAGGACAAGCTGCCCGGCGGCACGGTGAGCGAGAGCGACCTGCGCGCGGCGTACGCGGCGCAGAAGGACACGTTCGACAAGGTGCGCGTGGCCGAGATCCAGCTTGCCTCCGAGGCCGAGGCCCGCGCGCTGCTGCCGGAGGCGAAGGCGGGCACGGACGTGGCCTTCGCCGAGCTGGCCAAGACCCGGTCGCTCGACGCGGAGTTCGGGTCGAAGGGCGGGGACACGGGGCTGCAGTCCGCCTCGGTCTTCGTCAAGGCCGGCCAGGCCGACGTCGCGACCCAGGCGTTCGCAGCGAAGGCCGGTGACGTGTTCGTGTCCGTCGACAAGGCCGGCGCGCTGCTGGTCCGGGTGCTGCAGCGGGAGACGACGTCGTTCGAGGACGCGCGCCCTCAGCTCGAGCAGTCCCTGGCCGGTCCGCAGCAGCAGAAGGTCGTCGAGGACGCGCTCCGCAAGGCGGAAGCCAGTCTCAGGATCAAGGTGAACCCCCGCTACGGACGCTGGGACTCCACGACCCTGTCGGTGGTGGCCGACGCTGACCGCGAGCTGTCCCGTCCGGCAGGTGGGACCCCCGCTCCGAGCCCCGCCGGGCAGCTGCTCCAGCCGCCGCCCTCCTGACATGACCCGGGTCGTCCTCGCGGCCGGTGACCCTCAGGCCGCCGCGGTCCGCGCGGCACTGGCCGGTCTCGATGTCGAGGTGGTCGAGGCCGACGGCCTCGCCCTGCTCGACGCGGTGCTGGTCATGGACCGGCTCCGCAGCCCAGGCGGCTGCCCGTGGGACGCCGAGCAGACCCACCGGACGCTGATGCCCTACCTGCTCGAGGAGGCGTACGAGACCCTCGAGGCTCTGGAGGACGACGACCCGGAAGCGCTCCGGGAGGAGCTGGGCGACCTGCTGCTCCAGATCCTGTTCCACGCGCGCATCGCGGACGGCTGGACCGTCGACGACGTCGCGCAGGGCCTGGTCGACAAGCTGATCAGGCGGCACCCGCACGTGTTCGCCGGTGCCCCGGCCGACGATCTGCAGGGCAGCTGGGACGCGATCAAGTCGGCCGAGAAGGGGCGTACGTCGGTGACCGAGGGCGTCCCGCTCGGCCAGCCGGCGCTGATGCTCGCCGCGAAGCTGCAGCGACGGGCCACCCGGCTCGGCGCCCCCGTCCCCGCCTACGACGGCCTCGGGGGCGAGCTGTGGGAGCTGGTGCGGCGAGCCGGGTCCGACCCCGAGCAGGCGCTACGGGACGTGGCGCGCACCTTCCGGGACACCCTCGCTGTCGCGGAACGGGCCGCCCGCGCCGAGGGCCTCGACCCGGCACAGCTGGACGCAGCAGGCTGGGCGAGGTTCGTACGCCCCTGAGGCTGGAACGCTGACCGGCATGAAGAAGGCTGTCGCACCCCTGCTCCTGACCGGCGTCCTGCTCAGTGCGTGCAGCGGAGGCAACGTCGGCGACCCGATCCGCGACGCGGTCACCCCGCGCCCGGGTGAGGCCAACACGGGCGTGCCGGCTGTCGACGTCCCGAGCGCGACCCCGACCCCGTCCGCGACCCCGTCCGCGCTCCCCTCGGTCAGCCCTGCGCCGGCGCCGATCCTCGTGCTGCAGCCCGACGGGCTCTCCGCCGCCGGGTCGAGCGTGACGCTGGTCTTCGGGAAGGCCGACCAGCAGACCGTGCGCACCGTGCTCACCGGCACGATCACCGGCAGCGTCACGAGCGAGCAGGCCCAGTGCCCGCAGGGCGAGCGGTCGCGGATCGTCGTCGACGGCTTCTCGACGCTGTTCGACCCGTCCGGCACGTTCGTCGGCTGGACCGAGCGTGGTTCGGCGGAGCGCGACGTCACGACCGCGACCGGCATCGGTCTGCGGTCGACGCGCGACGACCTCCTGCGGGCCTACGCAAGCGTCACCTTCGACGGTGGCGCCTTCAAGATCGGCGACGGCGGTCTCTCGGGCACCCTGGACAAGCTGCAGCAGATCCAGGTCCTCTCCGCGGGGGAGACCTGCTCGACGCAGTAACCCGGTCAACGGGGAGCGCGCGTCACCTTCCGTCCGCCGAGCCTAAGGTGACAGGGGTTGCGCGCAACCAACCTCGATGCCGAGGCTGCTGGGCGGACCGACGGGAGAACCCGATGACCGGATCGATGTACGAGCCGACCACACCCGAGCAGGCCAGGCACCGCAAGGAGCTGGCGCCGGGCGTGCACGAGGCGTTCGAGAAGTTCAGCCGGGCGGTGTTCGCCGAAGGCGCACTGCCGGTGAAGACCAAGCAACTGATCGCGGTCGCCGTGGCACACGTGACGCAGTGCCCTTACTGCATCGACGGGCACACGAAGCTGGCCATGCGCAAGGGCGCCAGTCCCGAGGAAATCATGGAGGCCATCTGGGTGGCGGCCGAGATGCGCGCCGGCGGGGCGTACGCCCATTCCACGCTGGCTCTGAACGCGATGGAGCACGTCACCGGGCACATCTCGGAAACGACATGAGCGCATCACTGGACAGCTTCGGCGCTCGCGACCTGCTCCAGGTCGGCGCGGAGTCCTACGAGATCTTCCGGCTCGACAAGGTGGAGGGGGCCGCTCGTCTTCCCTACAGCCTGAAGGTGCTGCTGGAGAACGTGCTGCGCTGCGAGGACGGCGTGATCGTCACCGCCGACCAGGTGCAGGCGATCGCAGCCTGGGACCCGGCCGCCGAGCACGGCACGGAGATCCAGTTCGTGCCCGCGCGGGTCCTCCTGCAGGACTTCACCGGCGTGCCGTGCGTCGTCGATCTGGTCGCCATGCGCGACGCCATGAAGGCCTTCGGCGGAGATCCGCAGAAGATCAACCCGTTGGTGCCGGTAGAGCTGGTCATCGACCATTCCGTCATCGCCGACGTGTTCGGGCGGGCCGACGCCTTCCGGCTCAATGCCGATCTGGAGTTCGAGCGCAACCAGGAGCGCTATCAGCTGCTGCGCTGGGCGCAGCAGGCGTTCGACGACTTCCTGGTGGTCCCACCGGACACCGGCATCTGTCATCAGGTGAACCTGGAGCATCTCGCCCGGGTGGTCTTCACGCGGGAGGGCGAGAACGGGTTGATGGCTTACCCGGACACGCTGGTCGGCACCGACTCGCACACGCCGATGGTCAACGGGCTCGGCGTCCTCGGCTGGGGCGTGGGCGGTATCGAGGCCGAGGCTGCCATGCTCGGTCAGCCGATGAGCATGCTGATCCCGCAGGTGCTCGGGTTCAAGCTGACCGGTGAGCTGCCGGACGGCGCCACGGCGACCGACCTCGTGCTGACCGTCGCGCAGCTGTTGCGCCAGACCGGTGTCGTCGGCAAGTTCGTGGAGTTCTACGGACCCGGCGTGGCGAACGTGCCGCTGGCGAACCGGGCGACGCTTGGCAACATGAGCCCGGAGTACGGCTCGACCTGCGCGATCTTCCCGATCGACGAGGAGACCTTGAAGTACCTGCGGCTCACCGGGCGTCCCGAGAAGCAGATCGCTTTGGTCGAGGCCTATTCCAAGCGACAGGGGCTGTGGCACGACCCGGACCACGAAGCCGTCTACTCCCAGACCGTGGAGCTGGACCTCGCCAGCATCGAACCGTCGATCGCGGGGCCGACCCGACCGCAGGACCGGATCTCGTTGGCCTCGGCGCAGCACGAGATCCGTTGCCTGCTGGCCAACCAGTCGGAGCCGTCGTCGAGGACTGGACCCACCGGGCTCGACGAGGCCTCCGCGGAGTCGTTCCCCGCGAGCGACCCCGTCGCCATCAGTGGCGACCACGTGGTCGACCGCCCGACTGGGTCCTGCACCCTGGGGGACGCGCACGAGTGGCCGTCGGACCCCACACCGATGACCCTGGACGACGGCACCGAAGCCAGCATCGACCATGGTTCGGTGGTGATCGCGGCGATCACGTCGTGCACCAACACGTCGAACCCCTCCGTGATGATCGGCGCGGGCCTGCTGGCCAAGAAGGCGGTCGAGCGCGGTTTGTCCAGCAAGCCGTGGGTGAAGACCTCGCTCGCTCCTGGATCGCGGGTGGTGACCGACTACTACGACAAGTCCGGCCTCACGCCTTATCTGGAGAAGCTCGGCTTCCACCTGGTCGGATACGGGTGCACGACCTGTATCGGCAATTCCGGTCCGCTGATCCCCCAGGTCAGCGACGCTGTGAACGAGCACGACCTCAACGTGAGCGCGGTGCTGTCGGGCAACCGGAATTTCGAAGGCCGCATCCACGGCCAGACCAAGATGAACTTCCTGGCGTCGCCGCCCCTGGTCATCGCCTACGCGCTCGCCGGCAGCATGCACGTCAACCTGACCAGCGACCCCCTCGGGCACGATCCGGACGGCCAACCGGTCTACCTGCGTGACATCTGGCCGTCCGCTCAAGAGATTCGTGAGGTGGTCGACGGTTTCGTCGAGGCCAAGATGTTCACCAAGGGCTATGCCGACGTGTTCGCCGGCGACGAGAGCTGGCAGGGCCTCGACGTTCCCTCGGGGGACATGTTCTCGTGGCAGGACTCCTCGACCTACGTCCGTTCGCCGACGTTCTTCGAGGGCATGCCCCGCGACCCCGAACCGCTCCGGGACATCGTCGACGCACGGGTACTCGTCCAGCTGGGCGACTCGGTCACCACCGACCACATCTCGCCCGCCGGCGCGATCAAGAAGGACTCACCCGCGGGCCGATACCTGTTCGAGCTGGGCGTCGCCCCGGCTGACTTCAACTCCTACGGCTCCCGGCGGGGCAACCACGAGGTGATGATCCGAGGCACCTTCGCCAACATCCGGTTGCGCAACCAGCTGGTGCCCGGTGTGGAGGGCGGCTTCACCCGTCACCTGCCTGGCGGCGAGCAGGCGACCATCTTCGATGCTGCCACGCAGTACGCGTCCGACGGTGTGCCCCTGATGGTGATCGCCGGTGCCGACTACGGCTCGGGGTCTTCGAGGGACTGGGCCGCCAAGGGGACGCTGCTCCTTGGCGTCAGAGCGGTGCTGGCGACGTCCTTCGAACGGATCCACCGTTCGAATCTGATCGGCATGGGTGTGCTGCCGCTTCAGTTCCAGGAGCACGAGTCCGCGCAGAGCCTTGGGCTGACCGGGGAAGAGGTCTACTCGATCGTGGGCCTGACCGGCGCAGCCGTGGTCCCTGAACACGTCACCGTGAGTGCCGAGAACAACGGCGAGACCCGGGAATTCTCTGCGAGGGTGCGCATCGACACCCCGGCCGAGGCTGCCTACTTCCGCCACGGCGGCATCCTCCAGTACGTCCTCCGTCAGCTCCTCGCCGTCGATGACGGACCGGCCGGGGCAGAAGGTGCCGCGTCCGGGTGATCCGCCCAGCAACGCGGTCCGGTCAGTGACGAGGTGCTAGGGCCACTCACCCTGGGTGGATAGGCTCAGCGGCCCCTCACCATCGAAGAACCAGGAGAGCCACCGTGCCGCTCATCGAGGCCGTCGGCGCCCGCGAGATCCTCGACTCGCGCGGCAACCCCACCATCGAGGTCGAGGTCGCCCTCGACGACGGCACGATCGCCCGGGCCGCGGTGCCCAGCGGGGCGAGCACCGGGGCGTACGAGGCGGTGGAGCTGCGGGACGGCGGCGACCGCTACGGCGGCAAGGGCGTTCTTCAGGCCGTCGATGCCGTGCTCGACACCATCGAGCCGGCGGTGCTCGGTCTCGAGGCGACCGAGCAGCGGACGCTGGACCAGGCGCTGCTGGACCTGGACGGCACCCCCGACAAGAGCCGACTCGGGGCGAACGCGCTGCTCGGCGTGAGCCTGGCGGTCGCCCGGGCGAGCGCCGACAGTCTCGGGCTGCCGCTGTTCCGCTACCTCGGTGGACCGAACGCGCACCTGCTGCCCGTGCCGATGTTCAACATCCTGAACGGTGGTGCCCACGCCGACACCAATGTCGACGTCCAGGAGTTCATGATCGCTCCGATCGGGGCGGCGACGTTCAGCGAGGCGCTGCGGTGGGGCGCCGAGGTCTATCACGCGCTCAAGGGCGTGCTGAAGTCTCGCGGGCTCGCGACCAGCGTCGGCGACGAGGGCGGCTTCGCCCCTGAGCTGCCGGCCAACCGTGAGGCGCTCGACCTGATCATGGAGGCGATCGCCAAGGCCGGACTCACCCCGGGACGCGACGTCGCCCTGGCGCTTGACGTCGCGGCGTCCGAGTTCCACAGTGCCGCCGGCTACCGGTTCGAGGGGGGCGACAAGAGCGCCCATCAGATGTCGGACTACTACGCGACGCTGGTCGACGCCTACCCGATCGTGTCTATCGAGGACGCGCTCGACGAGAGCGACTGGGACGGCTGGGCGGCGCTCACCGAGCAGCTCGGGTCGCGCGTGCAGCTGGTCGGCGACGACCTGTTCGTCACCAACCCGGTCCGGATCGCCGAAGGCATTGAGAGGGGCTGCGCCAACGCCCTGCTCGTCAAGGTCAACCAGATCGGCACGCTCACCGAGACGCTGGACGCCGTGCAGCTGGCGCACCGCAGCGGTTACCGCTGCATGATCAGCCACCGCTCTGGCGAGACCGAGGACACGACCATCGCCGACCTGGCCGTCGCCGTCGACTGCGGTCAGATCAAGACCGGTGCGCCGGCCCGAAGCGAGCGGGTCGCGAAGTACAACCAGCTGCTTCGGATCGAGGAGGAGCTCGACGACGCCGCCCGCTACGCCGGCGCAGCCGCGTTCCCGCGCTTCCAGCCGGGTCCGGGCACCATCTAGCTCCCGCGCGCCTCTCCGGGACGGGAGTCCGCGCCGCTAGTTTGGGGCCATGCCCGCCTCGTCCCGTCCCGCAGGCCGGGACGACAACCGACGGCGTCGCTCCGACCCCCCCGGGCGTACCAACGGGTCGGCCTCCACCGGCCTCACGACCCGCGCCGCAGTGCTCGGGCTCGTGGTCTGCGGCGTGCTCGTCAGCGCTGCCCTGCCGGCGCGGGAGCTGCTCACCCATCGCAGCGACCTGGCACAGGCGCAGGCGGACCGCACGTCCGCGCAGCAGCGGGTGGCCGGGCTCGAGGCGGAGCTGCAGCGGCTCAACGACCCGACCTACGTGGCCGGTCTCGCTCGGGCCCGCCTGCACTACGTGCTGCCGGGTGAGACGACCTACCAGGTGCTCAACCCTGACAAGGCTCCAGTCGTCCCGGAGCCGACCGGCGGCGAGACGCGTGGCGACGTCCCCTGGTACACCCAGCTGTGGCACACGACAGCCGTGGCCGACCAGCCGCCCGCCCCGAAGTGACCGGGCTCGAACCCCGCGACCGTCGCACCGTAGGCCTCCAGCTCGGTCGTGAGCCACGCGCGATGCGGGCTGTGGCGCACCGGTGCGGCTGTGGCCTGGCGGATGTCGTGGAGACCGCCCCGCGGCTGCCGGACGGCTCGCCGTTCCCGACGCTCTACTACCTGACCTGCCCCCGCGCCGCCTCGGCGATCGGCACCCTGGAGAGTCAGGGGCTCATGCGGGAGATGACCGAGCGGCTCGCCGATGATCCTGAGCTGCGCGCCCGCTACGAGGCGGCGGCCGCCGCCTATGTGGCCCGTCGGGACGAGATCGAGGTGCTCGAGGGAGTCCCCGCCCAGGGCGGCATGCCGGTGCGCGTGAAGTGTCTCCACGTCCTTGTCGCCCACAGCCTCGCCGCAGGTCCGGGCGTCAATCCGTTCGGTGACGAGGCGCTCGCGCTGCTGCCCGACTGGTCGGCGAGAGGACCGTGCGTCGACCCGGACGACCCCGACGCGGTGCCGGGCAAGAAGCTGCGCCGGTGACCCGGGTCGCCGGGATCGACTGCGGCACCAACTCGATCCGCCTGCTGATCTTGGACACCGATAGTGGCTCCGACGTGCACCGCGAGATGCGGGTCGTGCGGCTCGGCGAGGGCGTCGACCGGACGGGCAGGCTCGGCACCGCGGCCCTTGACCGCACCCGGGCCGCCCTCGTCGACTACGCGGGCCGCTGCCGCGAGCTGGGCGTGGTGCGCACCCGGATGGTGGCGACCAGCGCCACCCGTGACGCGGAGAACCGTGCTGAGTTCGTGGCAATCGTCAGCGCCGTCCTCGGGGTCGAGCCCCAGGTCGTGACGGGTATCGAAGAGGCTCGGCTGAGCTTCGACGGCGCCACCCGCACGCTGGACCGAGCAGAGGGTCCGTTTCTCGTGATGGACGTCGGCGGCGGGTCGACCGAGGTCGTGCTGGGCGACTCTGCGGTGACGGCGTCGGTGTCGGTCGACGTGGGGTGCGTACGCCTGACCGAGCGGCACCTGCGCACCGACCCGCCGACGGGTCCCGAGGTCGCCGCGGCGGAGCGGGATCTTGAGGTCGCACTCGACCGCATCCGGGACGCCGTGCCCGCGTCGCAGGCGCGCACCGCGGTGGGGCTGGCAGGGTCGGTGACGACCGTCGCCGCGTACGCGCTGGGGCTCGAGACGTACGACGAGAAGCGCTTGCACCACGCCCGGCTGGACGCGTCGGACGTCGTCAGGGCCTGTGAGGGGCTGCTCGCGATGAACCGGGCCGAGCGCGCTGCGCTGCCGTTCATGCACCCAGGGCGGGTGGACGTGATCGGCGGGGGAGCGCTGGTGATCCGCGCGCTCGTCCGGGGACTGGGGCTTGACTCGCTCGTGGTCAGCGAGGCGGACATCCTCGACGGCATCGCGTGGAGCCTGGCGGGCTGAGATGGCCGTCGCACCCGGCTCCGGGCACCCGCAGGACCGGGCGTCGCGGACCACCCCGGTCGCACTGACGCCTGCCGATGTCGCCCGGCTCGCGGACAGCGCTCCGAGCCTGGCGCAGCTGGACGGCCGCTCGACGGTCTGCCGGGCCTGCCCCCGCCTCGTCGCGTGGCGCGAGGAGGTCGCCGAGGTGAAGCGGGCGGCGTTCGTGGACCAGACCTACTGGGGACGCCCCGTCTCCGGCTTCGGTGCCGAGCGTCCGCGGGTGCTCATCATGGGCCTGGCGCCGGCGGCGCACGGGGCCAACCGGACGGGACGGATGTTCACCGGCGACCGCAGCGGTGATTTCCTGTTCGCGGGGCTGTGGCGGGTCGGGCTCGCCTCGCAGCCGACGGCGGTGGAGGCCGGCGACGGGCTCGAGCTGCCTCGTACCCGGGTGACGGCCGGGGTGCGTTGCGCGCCCCCGGCCAACAAGCCCACCGTCGACGAGCGCCGGACCTGCGCGCCGTGGCTCCAGGCCGAGCTGCGCTTCGTGCTGCCGTCGGTCCGAGCGATCGTCGTGCTCGGCGGGTTCGGTTGGGGGGCGCTGTGGCCTGCGCTCCGGGCCGCCGGGGTCGAGGTGCCCGAGCGTCCGCCAGGCTTCCGTCACGGCGCAGAGGTGGTGCTGCCGGGCGGCCTTACCGTGCTGGGTTGCTACCACGTGAGTCAGCAGAACACCTTTACCGGTCGGTTGACCGAGGACATGTTGGACGTAGTGCTCTCACGTGCGGCGTTTCTCTCCGAAGCCTGACCTATCGGTTCGAGATCGGCCATTCTGTATACCCCAACGGGTGATCTTGCGGCCGTGACGCACCGATGGTCACGAATAGGACCTTCTGGGCGCTGGCGCTCTGCCATCGTCACGGATACGGTTCGGTTCGTTACTCCAAGTGCTCCGGGTGGGGCACTCGGGCTAGTTCCTTTGCCTGGCCATAATGAGTCATCCCGTGCTTAACAGATCATGAGGGGGTCAACATGCGCGGCAACGCCTGGGGCTGAGCAGGATCTGACCGGATGGCCGTACGACGTAGGAGAGGAGCACGACATGCGCGGCAACGCCTGGGGCTGAGCACGATCTGACCGGATGGCCGTACGACGTAGGAGAGGAGCACGACATGCGCGGCAACGCCTGGGGCTGAGCAGGATCTGACCGGATGGCCGTACGACGTAGGAGAGGAGCACGACATGCGCGGCAACGCCTGGGGCTGAGCACAGCGTCTAGTCAGGCGCGGACATGAGGTGTCGAGCCTCGCCGCGAAGCCAGGACGCCATCTTGAGCGCCGGCATCGGTCGTGCGACAAGAAAGCCCTGAAGCTCATCCACCCCGAGCCGTTCGAGAAGTTGTTTCTGCTCGGTGGACTCCAGACCCTCAGCAACGACCGACATCCCCAGCGTGTGCGCGATGTCCACGACGGCCCGTACGACTGCCTGATCAGCCGCGTCACGCACCAGGTGGGTCACGAACCCACGGTCGATCTTGACCTCGTGGATCGGTAGCCCCTTGAGATATGTAAGGGACGAGTAGCCGGTGCCGAAGTCGTCGATCGACAACCGAACTCCGAGCCGACGAAGCTCAGACATCCGCTCCGCCGCCTGCTCCGGCTCCGCGAGCACGACACTCTCGGTCAGCTCGAGCGTCAGCAGCTCGGCCTCCAGGCCGGTCTCCACCAAGGCTCGCCGGACCTCGCCGACGAAGTCGGGATCAAGGATGGTGCTCGCACTGACGTTGACGGCGACACCGACCCGACCGCCGCGACGTTGCCACCCACGACACGCGGTCAGGGACTGTCGCAAGATCGAGTTCGTGAGGATGCCGATCAGCCCAGAGGCCTCGGCGAGGGGGATGAACTCGTCCGGGCTGATGCCTCCGAGGGCAGGGTGGGTCCACCGGGCAAGAGCCTCGACACCTGCCACCGAGCCGTCGGACGCGCGGATCTTCGGTTGGAACGCCACCCCGATCGCTCCGGTGGCGACGGCGTCGCGCAGCGCCATGACCACGGCCATGCGGCGCTGACCCTGCACCTCGTACGCGGGCTCCCACAGGACTGGTCCCCCCTGGGCCCCTCGCGCGCTGTACATCGCGGTCTCGGCCCGACGCAGAAGCGTGGCCGCGTCCGCGCCGTGATCGGGTCCTTTGACGCAGCCCACGGACAGGCGGACGTGGGTGCCGACGGCACCGATCTGCAGCCCGCCCTCGACCGACGTCCGCAGGCGCAGACCGAACAGCGCGGCGTCCCCGGCCACCTGGTCCGCCGGGACCGCGATCGCGAAGCGGCCGCCGCCGATCCGGCCCAGCACGGCGTCGGGGAAGGCCCGCTGGAGACGCTCGGCCACCTCGGAGAGCAGCTCGTCACCGATGAGGTGCCCCAGGGTGTCGTTCACCTCGCGGAAGCCGTCGACGGTGATGGCGGCAACGATGACCGGCGCACGCTGCAGCACTGTGTCGATCTCGTGCCCGACCTGACGCAGGTTGGCGAGACCGGT
>JBBSTR010000013.1:0-43213 GCA_038235705.1 Mycobacteriales bacterium | reverse complement strand
GCGGTGACCCCGGGCCGGATCTGCCCGTCCTCGAGGACCGCCATGCTGGCCGCCAGCGTCTGCAGGTGCTCGTCGATCCGTCGAACGACGACCGCCTGGCCGACGCGCACGTCGGCCAGCGCGACCAGGGGTCCGTCGTCGACGGCGTTGGCCGACCCGGGGATCGGCAACCCGTGCGGGCTCGTCCCGGGGTCGCCGAGCAGGGCGACGAGGTAGGTCTCGAGGTTGTCGCTGATCGCGTGCTCAAGCCGGCAGGCCTCGTCGTGCACCTGCGACCACGGGACGTGCAGCACCTGGACGAGCAGCTGCTCGGCGAGCCGGTGGCGACGCAGGATGCGTGAGCCGTACTCACGACCGGTCTCGGTCAGATGCAGGACCCGCTCGCTGCTCAGCGTCACGTACCCCTCTCGCTCGAGGCGCTTGACCGTCTCGCTGACGGCGGGGGCGGACACACCGAGCCGCTCGACGAGCCGGGCGCGCATCGGCACGACCCCGGCTTCCTCCAGCTCGAGGATGGTCTCCAGGTACTGCTCGACGGCGGGGTGGTGCCCGGCGGTCCGCTCTGACATGACGCCAGCGTAGGCATCGTGGGCCTCCGTGGGAATCGAGCCTCGGCGCAGCCTGTTGGCAACAAACGTGACCAGGAGCCCACGGCGCGCGCCGACCCGCCCCCCCGAGCGTCCTGCCGCCCTGCGCCACAAGGCGCCCGGGGTGGTTGCGGCGATAGGCTGCGCTACGAGCGGCACCGGTCCCGGTGGTCCGTCCGGTGGCGCCGTCCTCACGGTGCCCGACGCACGAGGAGCGGCCAGCGTGACGACAGCCTCCGCGCCGGCGCCCCACGAGGAGACGCCGCAAGAGCGGTCGGCGCGGTTCGAGCGCGACGCGCTCCCGTTCCTCGACCAGCTCTACGCGGCGGGCTTGCGCATGACGCGAAACCCCGCCGACGCCGAGGACCTGGTCCAGGAGACCTTCGTCAAGGCGTTCGCCGCGTTCCACCAGTTCCGGGAAGGCACCAACCTCAAGGCCTGGCTCTACCGGATCCTGACCAACACGTTCATCAACAGCTACCGCAAGAAGCAGCGCCAGCCGCTACAGTCGCCGACCGACGAGATCACCGACTGGCAGCTGGCCGCGGCCGAGGGGCACACGTCCAGCGGGCTCAAGAGTGCTGAGACCGAGGCGTTGGAGCACCTGCCGGACAGCGACGTGAAGCAGGCTCTCCAGGAGCTTCCGGAAGACTTTCGGATGGCGGTCTACCTCGCCGATGTCGAGGGATTCGCCTACAAGGAGATCGCCGAGATCATGGGCACCCCGATCGGGACCGTGATGAGCCGGCTGCACCGCGGCCGTCGCGGTCTCCGCGAGAAGCTCGGGGCGTACGCAAAAGACCGGGGGCTCGTCAAGGCCGGCGAGCAGTCGTGAGCTGCGGCGAGCCGCACGGGACACCGTGCAGCGAGGTGATCGAGCAGGTCTACCTCTACCTGGACGCGGAGCAGGACGAGATCGACCGTGACCTGGTGCGCATCCACCTGGACGAGTGCGCCCCCTGTCTGCGGCAGTACGGCCTGGAGCAGGCGGTCAAGGCCCTCGTCGCCCGCTGCTGCGGCGGTGACCCGGCGCCGCAGGAGCTGCGCCAGCGAGTTCTCGTACGGCTGCGAGAAGTTCGCATCGACCTCGAGCACCTGGAGTACCGCGCCGACTGATCGTTGCGGCTAGCGTCGATGACATGACATGGCTGGTGACCGGTGGGGCGGGTTATATCGGAGCGCACGTGGTGCGTGCGCTTGCGCAGGATGGGCAGAGGGTCGTCGCGCTGGACGATCTCTCGACGGGTCGGGCCGACCGGGTGGACCCGGCTGCCGAATTCGTCGAGGGCACCCTGCTGGACCGTTCCCTGGTCGGCGAGGTGTTGAGCCGGCACGACGTGACCGGGGTGGTGCACATCGCGGCCAAGAAGCAGGTCGGGGAGTCGATGGCCGACCCGCTGCTCTACTACCGGGAGAACGTCGAGGGTCTGGTGGCCCTGCTGGACGCCTGCCGTGCGGAGGGCGTGGAGCAGGTGGTCTTCTCCTCCAGCGCCGCGACGTACGGCCTGCCGGACGTCGACCTGGTGACCGAGGACACCCCCGGCGTGCCGCTGTCGCCGTACGGGGAGAGCAAGCTGATCGGTGAGTGGTTGCTGCGGGACTGCGAGCGCGCCTACGGCATGCGGGCGATGTGCCTGCGCTACTTCAACGTGGCCGGCGCGGCCACCCCGGAGCTCGGCGACCCCGGGGTGTTCAACCTCGTGCCGCTGGTGTTCCAGGCGCTGGCGGACGGCCGCCGCCCGCAGGTGTTCGGCACGGACTACCCGACGCCGGACGGCACCTGTCTGCGCGACTACGTGCACGTCGAGGACATCGCCGACGCGCACCTGCTGGCCGCGCGCGCGCTGGCGGACGGTGCGCCCGGGGCGACCTACAACATCGGCCGGGGCGAGGGCTCGAGCGTGCTCGACGTGCTCTCGGTGATCGCTGAGGTGACCGGGCTCGACACGACGTACGACGCCGTCGCCCGCCGGGCCGGTGACCCGGCCAAGGTGGTGGCCGCGGTGGACCTGATCCGTCAGGGTCTCGGCTTCACCGCGCGTCACGACCTGCGTTCGATGGTCGACTCCGCCTGGGCGGGCTGGCAGCTGCGCCACCCCTGAGCGTTCGGCACCGCTGGGATCCCGGCTCCTGCGTCACCGGCGCCCCCGCTACGCAGAAGGACCCCGGCGTCGCCGGGGTCCTTACGTGCTGTCGGGCGGTCGCGTCAGGCGTTCGGACGCTTGCCGTGGTTCGCGGCGTTCTTCTTGCGCGCGCGGCGCTTGCGGCCTCGCTTGGCCATGACGGCCCCCTCTCGGTCGGTGCACAAGACTGGCACACTCCGGGCCCGGCCGACTCCGGCAGTCCTGGACGCACGCATCCCGAGCAGGACGAGCCGGCCGACACCCGCGGCCAGCAGCACGTCACCCACGCTCACGACCTCGGGACGTACCGGCAGCCGGACCGGGACCACGTCGCCGAGCACGGCCAGCCGGGTGGCGGCGTCCGCCGGCTCGTGCCGTGGGTCCTGGCTGCCGGCGAGCACGACCAGGTCGACCCCGAGCCGCTCGGCCGCGGCGGCGGAGACCGGCATCGCGCCGTTCAGGCAGACCACCAGCGCGTTGCTGGCGATGCCGAGCGCGACGAGCCCGATGCCCGGCAGCCGCCGGTTGACCGCCAGGAAGACCGTGGCGAGCACGGCGGACAGCACCAGCCCGACGGGGTAGGCGACGCCACCGACCAGCCCTCCGAGGACCTGCGCCGCCACCGCCAGCAGGACCAGGAGCACGAGGCGCAGGCGCAGGGAGCCGAGGCGGTCCAGCGAACCACCCAGGGCCCAGCCGAGCCCGAGCGCCCCCAGCAGCACGACGAGCAGCAGCGACACCCGGCTAGTGTCCTCGTCCCGGGGCCGAACGAGGGGATGCCGCGTGCTCGAGGTGGTGCTGGTGGCCGATTCCGGTGCGGTGGCGGCGCGGCTGCTGCATGCGTATCAGGAGCTTGGGGTGAAGGCGGTCGCGGTCCACTGCGGGGCCGACGTCGACGCCGTCCACGTCGGCGCTGCGGACGACTGCGTCCTGCTGCGTGACGAGGCCGGCTACGCCGATGTCGCTCAGGTCGTCGAGGCCGCGCTGCGGTCCCGGGCGCAGGCGGTGCACCCGGGTGCGGGCCCGCTGTCGCGCGACCCTGACGCACCCGCCGAGGTCGAGGAGGCCGGGCTGCGCTTCCTCGCCCCGCACCCGCCGTACGAGCCCGGACCGGCGCTGCTGGCCAGGCTTCGAGCAGGACTGGCCGCGACATCGGGAGCAGGAGCATGAACGATCTGAGGGTGCAGCCCGACGGGCAGGTCCTGCGTCTGCACATCGACCGGGAGAGCAAGCGCAACGCGCTGTCCGGCGAGGTCCTGTCCGGCATCCTCGAGGCGCTCCGGCAGCCCGGCGACGCCCGCGTGGTGTCGTTGACCAGCGCCGGGGAGCGGGTGTTCTGCGCGGGGGCCGACCTGGTGCAGATGGCCCCGGACGCGACCGGGCTCATGGTCCACGAGTCGCGCGGCCTGCTGCGCGAGGTGGTGCTGGCCATGCGCGCCTGCCCTGCACCGGTCGTCGCACGGGTCCCCGGGCTCTGCCTGGCCGGCGGGGTCGGGCTCGTGCTCGGCTGCGACCTCGTGCTGGCCGCGGACACGGCCGCGTTCGGCCTGCCGGAGGTCGACCTCGGGCTGTGGCCGTTCATGGTCAGTGCGCTGCTGGGCCGTCACGTCAGCCCGAAGCGGGCCATGGAGATGATGCTGTCCGGTCGCCGGGTGCCGGCGGCGGAGGCGCTGGACATGGGCCTGCTCAGCCGGGTCGTGCCGGCCGCCGAGCTCGAGGTGGAGCACGAGAGCCTCGTCCAGCAGCTGGCCGCCAAGCCGCCGGTCGCGGTGCGGCTCGGCAAGGCGTCCTTCGCTGCCGCGATGGAGTCCTCGCTGGAGGCCGGGCTGGCCGCGATGCAGGCGCAGCTGTCGCTGCTCACCACGACCGAGGACGCCGGGGAGGGCGTCACGGCGTTCCTGGAGCGGCGCACCCCGAGCTGGACCGGCCGCTGACGACGGCACCCCACCCCGATCACGATCCCCGGCGCGGTCCTAGGCTCCGGGCATGAGCCAGACGACCCCGGACGAGCCGCAAGACGGCAGCGCGAGCCACGACCCGAAGCAGCCGGAGAAGCTGATCGCTCTCATGGCCACCGGCTGGGCGGACCGACCGCTGCCGGAGGTGACGGAGGGTGCCGGCGCCCCGTTCCGCGCCGCCCGCCGTGCGGCTCTCGCGTCACTGTTCCCGGGTGAGTGGCTGGTCGTGCCTTCCGGCGGTCATGTGATGCGCGCCAACGACACCGAGTACCGGTTCCGACCAGGCACCGAGCTGGCCTGGCTGACCGGCGCGATGGAGCCGGACGTCGTGCTGGTCGTCGACCCAGAAGGCGCAGCCGTGCTCTATCAGGCGCCGACGATGGACCGCAGCACCCCGGCCTTCTTCACCGACCGGATGTACGGCGAGCTGTGGGTCGGGCCGCGACCCTCGCTCGAGACGACCGCGACAGAGCTCGGGATCGTCGTCCGGCCGTTGGAGCAGCTGGAGGAGCTCAAGGGCACCGACGTGCGGCTGGTCCGCGGCTACGACCTGCGCGTCGAGGACCTGTTCGTCAGCGAGCCCGAGGCGGACGCGGCCCTCACCGAGTCGCTGTCGGAGCTACGGCTGGTCAAGGACGCGTACGAGGTCGCGCAGCTGCAGGAGGCCGTCGACGCGACCGTCCGAGGCTTCGAGGACGTCGTCCGGGGCCTCGGTGAGGCCCGCCGCACCTCCGAGCGGCACCTCGAGGGGGTGTTCGGCCTGCGTGCGCGGGTGGAGGGCAACGACGTGGGCTATGGCTCGATCTGCGCGGCCGGGGCACACGCCTGCACGCTGCACTGGACCGACAACGACGGGCCGGTGGCCGGCGGCGACCTCGTGCTGCTCGACATGGGCGTCGAGGGCCGCGAGCTGTACACCGCCGACGTCACCCGCACGCTCCCGGTCGACGGCACCTTCACGCCGCGTCAGCGACAGGTGTACGACCTGGTGCACGCCTCGCAAGAGGCTGCCTTCGCGGCCTGTCGGCCCGGTGCGGACTTTCTGGCCCCGCACAAGGCGGCGATGGTCGTGCTCGCTCACGGCCTGGTCGAGCTGGGGGTCCTGGCCGACGCGGAGGCGGCGCTGGAGGAGGAGGACATGTCCTACCGCCGGTGGACGCTGCACGGGGTGAGCCACATGCTCGGCATCGACGTGCACGACTGCGCGCACGCCCGGGAGGAGCGCTACCGCAAGGGCACGCTCGAGATCGGGCACGTGCTCACGCTCGAGCCGGGGCTCTACTTTCAGCCCGACGACCTGCTCGTGCCCGAGGACCTGCGTGGCATCGGCGTGCGCATCGAGGACGACGTGGTCGTGACGGAGGACGGCTGCCGCAACCTGTCGGACGCCCTGCCGCGCGACAGCGCCGGCGTCGAGGCGTGGATGGCGGGCCTGCTGAGGCAGGCGTAAAGCCTCGTCCCCGTTCGGCCGATAGTCCGGGGGTGACCACGACCTCCATCGAGCCCTTCCTGCGCGCGCTGGTCGACTGCGGCGGCTCGGACCTGCACTGCAAGGTGGGCTCGCCCCCGCGCGTGCGGATCGACGGCAAGCTGCGCCGGTTGCAGACCCGCGACCTGACCTCGGCCGACACCGAGCACATGGTGACCGAGGTGCTGCGGGAGGACCTGGTCGAGGAGTTCCACCGGACCAACGAGGCCGACTTCGCCTACTCGATGTCGGGCGTCGGCCGGTTCCGCGTGAACGCGTTCCGTTCCCGGGGCTCGGCCGGGCTGGTGTTCCGTCGGGTCAGCGTGGGCGCCATCCCGCTGACCGACCTCGGACTGCCACCGGTGCTGGCGTCGCTGGCGATGGAGCCGCGTGGCCTGGTGCTCGTCACGGGGCCGACCGGGTCGGGCAAGACGACGACGCTCGCCGGCATGCTCGACCACATCAACAGCACGAAGGAGTGCCACATCGTCACGGTGGAGGACCCGATCGAGGTGCTGCACTTCGACAAGCTGGCGATGGTGAACCAGCGCGAGGTCCGGGTCGACACCGAGGACTTCGTCACCGCGATGCGCGCGGCGATGCGGCAGGACCCCGACATCATCCTGGTCGGCGAGATGCGTGACCACGAGACCGTGAAGGCTGCGCTCGCGGCCGCCGAGACCGGGCACTTCGTCATGTCGACGCTGCACACCACCGACGCGGCCGAGACCATCAACCGCATCATCGACTTCTTTCCGCCGCACGAGCAGAAGCAGGTCCGCCTCGCGCTCGCCGGCGCGCTGAAGGGGATCATCTGCCAACGGCTGGTGCCCCGAGCTGACGGCGAGGGCCGCTGCGTCGTCATGGAGATCGCGGTCGGCACCGGTCGGCTCGCCGACGCGATCGCTGACCCGGACAAGACGTCCACGATCAGCCAGCTGATCGCCGAGGGCTCCTACTACGGCATGCAGACCTTCGACCAGCACCTCGTGACGTTCCTGCGCGACGGGGTCATCACGCTCGAGGACGCGATGGCCGCGGCGACGTCCCCGCACGACCTGACCGTGGAGCTGAGACGGCTCGGCCTGGTTGCCTGACGCTTTTCGGGGACCCGCGGCAGGGCAGGACGTGACGATGGCCCACTACGTCGCAACCGTCTCCACGCCCCGCCCCTTCGAGGACGTCCTGCACTACATGACCGACTTCCGGTGCGTGGCCGACTGGGACCCCTCGATCGAGAGCTGCACGCTCACCGGCGGTGACGACCCGCGGGCGGTGGGCGCGCGGTTCCACGTCGCCATGAAGAAGATGCAGCTGGACTACGAGGTGACTGCGGTCACCGGTGATCAGGTGACCCTCCGTGGGGAGAACAGCACCCTGGTCTCCATCGACAAGATCTCCGTCAAGGCGGTCGGCACCGGGTGCGAGGTGACGTACGACGCCGCGCTCGAGCTGCAGGGCTGGCGCAAGCTGGGCGAGCCGCTGCTGCGGCTGATGTTCGGCAAGATCGGCGACAACGCGAAGGATGGTCTGCGCAGGCAGCTGTCCGGGCAGCCCTAAGGTCGTGCGCAACCAACCCTGAGGAGACCCTGTGCTGGACCTGGCTGGAACGAGCTCGATCGTCACCGGAGGTGCCAGCGGCCTCGGCGAGGCGAGCGTGCGGCTGCTCGCCGAGCGTGGCGCGCACGTGGTGATCCTGGATCTCAACGACGACAAGGGTCGGGCGGTCGCCGCCGAGGTGGGCGGGGAGTACGTCCGAGCCGACGTCGCCGACCCCGACCAGGTGATCGAGGCCGTCCGCACCGCCGAAGGACTCGGTCCGCTGCGCACGCTGGTCTGCGCAGCCGGGATCGGCTGGGCGACCCGGACGGTCGGTCGCGACGGCGAGTTCGCCAGTGCGCACGACCTCGGCCTGTACGCGAAGGTCGTCACGGTCAACCTGATCGGCACCTTCAACTGCATCCGGCTCGCCGCGACCGCGATGGGCCGCACCCAGCCGGTCGACGAGGACGGCTCCCGCGGCGCGATCGTCACGCTCGCCTCGGTCGCCGCCTTCGACGGTCAGATCGGCCAGGCCGCCTACAGCTCGAGCAAGGGCGGCATCGTCGGGATGACCCTGCCGGTCGCCCGGGATCTCGCCGCGATCGGCGTCCGCGTCAACTGCGTCGCGCCGGGCCTGATCGACACCCCGATCTACGGCGAGGGGCCGGACAGCGACGCGTTCAAGGACAAGCTCAAGCGCGACGTGCTGTTCCCCAAGCGCCTCGGCTCGCCGGTCGAGCTGGCGTCGATGGTCCTGGAGCTGCTCACCAACTCTTACGCGAACGGCGAGACGGTGCGCCTGGACGGCGGCGTCAGGATGCAGCCGAAATAGTGGTCCCGTGCTCCACGCACCGGGCGGTCCAGCCGGTCGGGAGCACCTGCACCACCATCCGGCGTCGGCACTGCGGGCACCAGCGGGGCGGCTCGTGCGCACGGGCTGCTGCACACCGTTCGTGCCCGTCGGCGGTGAGCGGTTCCCCGCACCGGTCGCAGAACGGCACCAGCGGCAGCGCGTAGGCGAACAGGTCGATGCCCGGCTCGGGCGACCAGTCCATCCAGGGGGTGGCGACGAACCCGGCCCGGGCGTAGACCCGGTGCGCGGACGCCATGGCGGCCTGGGTGGACAGTCGCAACATGCGACAGCCGTCCTGACGGGCCCGGTCCGCGCAGGCCTGGACGAGCGCGGCGCCGACGCCGCGTCCGCGCGCGTCGTGGGCGGTGGCGAGCATCCGCATCACGGCCTCGCCGGGGGAGGCCATCTCGGCGAGCGGCCCGAGCCGGGTCGCCACGGTGACCGAGCCCAGCAGCGTGCCGTCGGTGTCGACGGCGACGAGCACGTCCGCGACGGCGGAGCGCCCGGCGGTGTCGCGCAACTGCCCCGCGTACGTCTCGTCGCACCAGCCCTCACGCAGGTAGACGTCGGCCACGAGCACACCGGCCGCGTCCAGCTCCTCGGGTCGTGCGGGACGGACCGCGTACGGGGTAGGCACCGGACGTGTCTACCCCCTCGCCCGGCCTGCGAGGGCTCGCCACGGACGTCATGCGCAGCACACGGGGCCACGACCTGGCCCTGTACGCCGCCGGCGTCACCTTCTACGCGGCGATCGGCATCGTGCCGCTGCTCCTGCTGTCGGTCCGTCTGGCCGGGCTGGTCACCGGCGAGGACGCTCTACGGCGGCTCTCGGAGGACCTCACCTCGCTGATCCCGACCAGCCTCGGGGCGCGCGACGCCGGGCAGCGGCTCGCCGAGGTCGGCACCCGGCTCCCGCTCACCGGCGTGCTTGCGGCGCTGGTGCCGGCGAGCCTTTACGGCGAGGGGCTGGTCCGTGCCTTCGACCGGCTCTCGGTGCGCGGGGAGAGGGGCCGACGGACCCTGCGCGGGCGGTTCGGCTCGGCCGTGCTGATCGTGCTGAGCCCAGTCCTGCTGCTGGCGGCAGTCTTCGTCGCCGACACGGTGACGAACGCGCTCGGGGTCGGCAACGCGCCGCGGCTGCTCGGCATCTACCTGGCGTTCCTGTTCCTCTGGCTGACGCTCAGCCCGCTGCTGCTGCTCGCCTACCGTGGGCTCGCGCCCGAGAGACCCGGTGCCCTGGCCCTGTTCTGGGGCGCGTTCGGGACCGGGTCGGTGATCGCCGGGTTCGCGCTCGGCTGGGTGCTGTTCCTGTCGATCCGGATCCCGCTCGCCAAGGCGTACGGCGGCTCCGTGCCGCTGGCAGCAGCCGCCGTGAGCATCGGCTGGCTCTTCCTGCTCCACGTGCTCATGCTCGTCGGGTACGTCACGACGCTCCGGCTCGACGCCCGGGGCGGCCACCCTCGCGGGACTGTCGTCCGGGCAAGCCTGGTGCGGGACGCCTGAACCACCCGTTCCCAGGCGTGGTGCGCGAGCAGCCCGGCGACGAGACAGGCGACCAGCACCAGGACCCGGGGGGCGCCGACCATCAGGTCCAGGACCTGCCACTGGACCAGGTAGACCCAGAGCGAGGCGGCCGCGAGCGCGCCCAGCACGGGGCGCGTCGGGAGCAGCACGCGGGGGAGCGGCACGGTGGTGCGCCAGACGAGCAGCAGCAGGCCGACCAGCACGACGGCCTCGTGCGAGCGCTGACCGAAGAACCCGGGGACCAGCAGCAGCGCCGCGACGGTGAGCAGCGCACGCCCGGACCGCCCGGTCACGCGAGCAGCGCCCCAGCCCAGTGCGAACAGCCAGAGGACGGCGGCTGCCGACTGCGTGAGGTCCGGACCTGGGCCGAGGTCCACCAGCCCGACGCGGGTGCAGAGCCCGACGGCGAGCAGCGTCAGCGGGAGCCCGAGCGGGTGCCGACGTTCCCAGCGGTCCACGGCCGGTACGCTCAGCAGAAGCGCGACCAGGGCGAGCAGCTGCAGCAACGCCTCGAGGAACCAGTAGCGCCAAGCCGGCCCGAGCGCGTCCGGCCCGAACAGGCTCGTCAGCTGCACGACCTGCACCAGGCCGACGCCGGGGGTGACCAGGCAGGCTGCCGCCACGACGGCCACCGTCGGCAGGGCGAGGCGACCGATCGACCGCCAGAGCCCGGATGCGCGGTGGCTCAGAGCTGCGAGCCGGAACCGGGCCAGGTTGTAGCCCGCTACGGCCAGCAGCGTGTGCGCGCCGCCGAGCAACGGCGAGAGGTGTGTGTGCGAGGCCACGACGAGCAGGATCCCGACTGCTCTCAGCAGCACCGTCGTGTCCAGCGGGACCGTGCGGGCACGGGTCTGCGCCGCGGACCCGTGCCGCCGCAGCTCGTCGACGGTGCGGACCGGCCAGTCGTCCGGCACCTCGGGCAGCAGGTCGGCGAGCCGCAGGCTGACCTCCACGTAGGACAGCGAGTCGCCACCGAGCCCGACGAAGGTGTCGGTGCCGCTCACCGTCCTGGCGAGCACTGTTGCGTACAAGGCACGGACGTCCTGCCCGGCGGGGTCGGGAAGGGCGGCGCCGGCCTGCCGCTCGGCTTCGAGCCCGTCCAGCTTGCCGTTCACCGTGCGCGGCAGGGCGTCGACGGCGACGGCCTGGACCGCGTGCCGCGGGAGGCCGCTCAGCAGGCACAGCGCACGACGGGTCACCGTCGCGTCCTGCTCGGTGACGGCCACGAGGCGACCGTCCAGATGTCCGCACCACGCCATGACCCCGTGCCGGTGCAGCTGAGCCTGAAGCGCGTCGAGGTCGATCCGCAGCCCGAACAGCTTGACCTGCCGACCGGTTCGGCCGACCACCTCGAGCATCCCGTCCGGTCGTCGACGTCCTCGGTCGCCGGTGCGCAGCTCGGTCACCGTCCGACCCAGCCCGAGGTCGACGGGACCGTCGGCGTAGCCCATCATCACGTTCGGGCCGCGGTAGACCAGCTCGCCGTCGTCCGCCAGCCGCAGCTCCCCGCCGGGCACCGGAACGCCGAGCGCCCCCGCGTGCTCCACGGCCAGGTGCGGCGGCAGGTAGGCCATCCTTGCCGTCGCCTCGGTCTGCCCGTACATCACGAAGAGCTGGCGGTCCCGCTTCTCGCAGTCTCGCGCATACCGCCGGACCTCTGCGACGGGCATGGCCCCGCCGGCCTGCAGCAGCCGACGCAGGTGTGGCAGGTCCTGGTCCAGGGCGTCCGTCGCGTCGAGCAGGTCGTAGGTGTAGGGCACCCCCGCGAGCGAGCTGACCCGGTGCGAGCGGACGAGGTCCCAGAAGCAGCGGTCCACGACCGACAGGTCGGTCAGCACGAGCGCGGCGCCGGAGAGCAGGTGGGAGTGCAGCACCGACAGCCCGTAGCAGTAGGCCATCGGCAGCGTGGTGACCCCCACGTCGTGGGGGCCCAGCCCCAGGTACGTCGCGATCGAGGTCGCGTTGGCCTGGACCGCGTCCCGGGAGAGCCGCACCAGGCGGGGCGACCCGGTGGAGCCAGAGGTGGTCAGGAGCAGGGCGAGGTCGGGGTGCAGGGTGTGCGCACTTCCGTCGCGACGCTCCTGCTCGACGCGCCCCCGGCCCGGAGCGGCGCGGACGACGACGTCCGGGTCGTAGCGCTGGACCCAGCCGTCCACGTGCCGTCCCTCCGGCACGAGCAGCACGACGTGCCCCCCCGCGAGGGCGCCGAGGTAGCCGACGACGAGGTCGACGTCGTGCGCCCCGACGACCAGAACCAGTCGACGAACCGGCCCGAACCGGTCTGCGGCCTCCCGCACCCGCTGGGCGAGCCCGGCATAGGACAACCGCCCGCCGTCGTGCACCAGGGCGGTGCGCTGACCGTGGAGAGCCAGATCACGCACCAGGGGGAGGACGTCGGGTTGCATCGGCACGGAGGGGACCTTAACTTAGGGAAGCCTCACCTGACTCTCTTCGGAGGACCTCCGTGCCGTCCCGCCGCACCGCCCCGCTCGTCCTGCTCGCGCTCACCCTCGTCACCGCCCTCAGTGGGTGCGGGAGCAAGGACAACGCCCTGGTGCTCTACAACGCGCAGAACGGCCGCCTCATGGGCTCCCTCGTCGCCGCCTTCACCAAGCAGACCGGCATCGAGGTGAAGATGCGCAACGGCGGCGACACTGAGCTGGGCAACCAGATCGTCACCGAGGGCTCGAAGTCCCCGGCCGACGTGTTCACCACCGAGAACTCCACCGCGATGGCGATGGTCGACCGGGCCGGCCTGTTCGCCCCGCTCGAGCCGGCCGCGCTCGCGGGCGTGGCGCCGCAGAACATCGCGGACGACAAGGGCTGGGTCGGGGTCGCGGCGCGCTCGACCGCGCTGGTCTACAACACCGACCTGGTCAAGGAGAGCGACCTGCCGGCCTCGATGCTGGACCTGGAGCAGCCGCGATGGAAGGGGAAGTTCGGCTATGCCCCGTCCGGCGCCGACTTCCAGGCGATCGCCTCGGCCGTCTACGCCGCGAAGGGCGACCAGGCCGGTCAGGCGTTCGTCGACGGCCTCGCCGCCAACGGCAAGGAGTACGCCAACAACATCGCCATCCTCAAGGCGGTCAACTCCGGTGAGATCGCGACCGGGATCAGCTATCACTACTACTGGTTCCAGGACCGGGCCGACACCGGCGCCGACAGTGACAAGGCTGCCCTGCACTACTTCGGTAACGCCGACCCTGGCGCCTACCTCAGCGTGAGCGGAGCGGGCGTGCTCGCCTCGAGCGACAAGCAGGCCGAAGCGCAGAAGTTCGTCGCCTTCCTGACCAGCAAGAAGGGTCAGCAGGTGCTCGCGCAGAGCAAGGACTTCCAGTACGCCATCGACAACGGCGTCCCGTCCAACCCCGCGCTCAAGCCCCTGTCGGAGCTGGACCCCCCGGTGGTGCCGCTCGGCCGGCTCGACGGTCCGAAGGTCCTCGACGCCTTCCGCGCTGCCGGGATCCTGTGACGGGATGAGCCTGCTGGCACGTCGCGCCGAGGGCCCCCCCAGGCTGCTCCTGCTCGCCGCCGTGGCGGTCGCGGGGCTCTGCGTGCTGCCGCTCGTCTACGTCGCGCTCGACACGTTCAGCCTGGGGTGGACCGCGGCGTACGAGCTGATCGTGCGACCCAAGGTCGGCCGCCTGCTGGTCACCACGGTGGCGCTCACCGTGCTCGGGGTGCTGATCAGCCTCGTGCTCGGCACCGGGCTGGCCTTCGTGGTCGCCCGTACGGCGCTGCCGGGCCGCGCCGTCTGGAACGTGCTGCTCGTGGCGCCGCTGGCCGTGCCGGCGTTCGTGACCAGCTATGGATGGGTGTCGCTGACCCCGCAGGTGGCGTCCTTCCCGGGTGCGCTCCTCGTGACGACGCTCGCGTACTACCCGCTGGTCTACCTACCGGTGGTCGCGACGCTGTCCGGGCTCGACCCGGCCCTGGAAGAGACCGCGCAGGCGCTCGGCCTGCGTCCGTCCCGGGTCTTCCTGCGCGTGGTCCTGCCCCAGCTGCGCCCCGCCCTGCTCGGCGGTGGCCTGCTCGTCGGGCTCCACCTGCTCTCGGAGTACGGAGCGCTGCAGCTGCTCCGGGTGGAGACGTTCACGGTGGCGATCTTCGACTCCTACCAGTCCTCCTTCGACGGCCCCGCCTCCAGCACGCTGGCCGCGGTCCTGCTCGTGCTGTGCGGCGTGCTGCTGACCGTCGAGCTGAGGTCCCGGGGGCTGCGCCGTTATGCCCGGGTGGGCTCGGGCGCCGCCCGCGAGCAGCACCGGCACACGCTCGGACGGTGGCGGCTGCCCAGCATGCTCGCGCTCGGCGCGGTGGTCGCGCTGGCGGTGGGCGTTCCCGCGTACAGCCTCGGCCGGTGGCTCGTGGTCGGCGGCAGCGCTCGTTTCCCGGCCTCGGACCTGCTCGGCACGACGGTGACGTCGCTGGGGCTCGGGGCCCTCGCCGCCGTCGTGACGACGCTCTGCGCGCTGCCGGTCGCGCTGCTCTCGGTGCGCTACCGAACCCCGCTCACCAGCGCGCTGGAGCGGACCAGCTACCTCTCGAACGCGCTGCCGGGCATCGTCGTGGCACTCACCCTCGTCTCGGTCTCGCTGCGCTTCGTGTCGCCCGCCTACCAGACGACGGGGCTGCTGATCGCCGCTTACACCCTGCTGTTCCTGCCGCGGGCCGTGATCAGCCTGCGGGCGGCGCTCGCCCAGGCGCCGACCGAGCTGGACGACGTCGCGCACGGGCTCGGGCTGGGGACACTGGCGACGCTGCGCCGGGTGACGCTGCCGCTGATCGCCCGAGGGATCGGCGTCGGTGCGGCCCTGGTGTTCCTGGGCACCGTCACCGAGCTGACCGCCACGCTGCTGCTGGCGCCGCTCGGGACCGCGACGCTCGCCACCGAGTTCTGGGCCCAGAGCAGCCAGGTGCAGTACGGCGCAGCCGCTCCGTACGCTGTCCTCATGGTCGTGGTGTCCGTGCCGGCGACGCTGCTGCTGAGCCGCGCACCGTCTCGCCGCTCGCTCGCTCGCCCGACGCCCAGTCCGGCGGTGCTGCTGTGACCCCTGCGCCCGACGCCCCCCCGGCGCTCTCGCTGCGCGGGGTGAGCAAGAGCTTCGGCGCGGCGACGGTGCTGCGGGGGGTCGACCTGGACGTCCCGGTCGGGAGCCTCACCGCGGTCCTCGGCCCGTCCGGCTGTGGCAAGACGACGCTGCTGCGGCTGGTCGCCGGGTTCGCCGATCCGGACGCCGGCACGATCCGGCTCGGCGAACGACCGGTCGTGGACGAGGGGAGGAGCGTGCCTGCCCGGCTGCGCGGGATCGGGTACGTGCCGCAGGAGGGGGCGTTGTTCCCGCACCTGTCGGTGGCCGACAACATCATGTTCGGGCTGCCCCGCGGGCAGCGACGCGGACCGCGGCTGTCGACGCTGCTGGACCTGGTGGGCCTGCCCGGGACGGCTGCTGAGCGCTACCCGCACGAGCTGTCCGGCGGGCAGCAGCAGCGCGCCGCGCTGGCCCGTGCGCTCGCCCCCGAGCCCTCCCTGGTCCTGCTCGACGAGCCGTTCTCGGCGCTCGACGCCGGGCTGCGCGAGGAGACCGGTCGGGCCGTGGCCGCGGTGCTGCGGACGAGCGGGGCGACCGCCGTGCTCGTCACGCACGACCAGGGCCAGGCCCTCTCGCTGGCCGACCGGGTGGCCGTTCTCCGCGACGGCGTCCTCGTCCAGGTCGACGAGCCGGACGTGCTCTACCGACGCCCTGCCGACCCTCAGGTCGCCTCCTTCGTCGGCGGTGCGGTGCTGCTGGCCGGGGTGGCGGACGGCAGCGTCGTCTCCTGCGCGCTCGGGGAGGTGGCGGTGCTCGAGCCCTGCCGCCCCGGCCCGGTCCAGGTGCTCGTGCGCCCGGAGCAGGTCGTGCTGGGGGAGCGCGGTGCGCAAGCCCGGGTGGTCGAGGTCTCTTACTACGGGCACGACGCCGCCGTGCGACTGGCACTGCTGCCGGACGGCCCGGAGGTGCTCGCCCGGGTGTCCGGGTTCGTCCTGCCCGAGGTCGGCGCGCGGGTCGGGCTGTCCGTCCGCGGCCCGGTGCCGGTCTTCGGTCTCCGGGACACCGCCGCATGAGGCATCTGCAGCCCAACAGCAAGGGCGCCCTGTTCGGGCTGATCGTCGTGCTGCTCGTCCAGCTCGGACTGACCGTCAGCGGCCGCGGCGGGTTCAGCCTGCCGGTGCTGGCCGGCTTCGTCTTCGCGGCGTCGTGCCTGCTCGTGTGGAGCGAGTACCAGGCGGGCCGCGGGGGGTAGAAGTCGACCATGCCTCATACCGCGACCACGACCACCGTCAGCCAGGACGAGCTGGTGGGTTTCCTGCGACCCCGGCACCGCATGGTCCTCGTCACCGTCCGCGACGACGGCCGCCGACAGATGTCGCCGGTGACGGCGGGCGTCGACGGCCAGGGACGGGTGGTCGTCAGCAGCTATCCGGCGCGGGCGAAGGTGGTCAACGCGCGGAAGCGGCCGGACGTCTCCCTGCTCGTGCTGTCGGACGACTGGGACGACGCGTGGGTCCAGGTAGAAGGGACCTGCGAGGTGCTCGACCTGCCGGACGCGCTCGACCCGCTGGTCGACTACTACCGGGCGATCTCCGGCGAGCACCCTGACTGGGACGACTACCGGGCCGCCATGACCCGGCAGGGCAAGGTGCTGCTGCGCGTCACGCCGCAGTCCTGGGGGCCGATCGCCACCGGCGGTTTCCCGCCCTCATGAGCTTGGCGGAGGAGGGCGTCCTGCGTGACCACCCGAAGGTCGACGCCACGGCCTGGGTCCGCCGACGCCGCGCCCGGCTTCGGGCACGGGGCGCGGGGGACCTGACCGCCGCGGTGAGCAGCGGCTGTGCCGCATCGGGCGCGGGCCGGCACGCCACACAGCTCGTCGAGGACGCCCACCGGGCGATGGTCAGGCTCGACGCGGGGCTCGCGACCCGGTGCGAGGTGTGCTCCGGGGTGCTGAGCCTGGAGAGGCTGGACGCCGCGCCTGCCGCCGTCCGGTGCACCCGGTGCGCGCGTCCGTACGAGGTCGACACACGCTGGTGCCGCTGACCCGCGTTCGTCCGAGGCAGGGGCGGGGCTAGAGGGACAGGGCCGCGTGCCGCTGGTCTTGGACCTGGCCCCGGACCGGGCAGCCGGCGAGGTGGTCACCGACCAGGCCGCACGCCTGCAGCATCGAGTAGGCGGTCACCGGGCCCACGAAGGTGAAGCCGGCCTGCTTGAGCTGCTTCGCGAGCGCGGTCGAGCCGGGGGTGCTGGCAGGCACGTCCGAGAAGCGGTCCCGAGGCGGCTCGTCGGTGGCGTACGCCTGGACCAGGTCCGGGAGAGAACCGTCGAGGGCCAGCGTCGCGCGGGCGTTCTGGACGCACGCCGCCAGCTTGGCGCGCGAGCGGATCAGCCTCGTGTCGGTCAGCAGCGGGGCGACGTCGAGCACGGCGACGTAGGACGGGTCGAAACCGCCGAACACCTCGCGCAAGGCGTCGCGCTTGCGCAGCACGGTGATCCAGGCCAGCCCGGCCTGGAAGCCCTCGAGGCAGATCTTCTCGTACAGCTGACGTTCGGACAGCTGGGGCCGACCCCACTCGGTGTCGTGGTAGGCCTCGTACAACGGGTCACCGTCACCGAAGCAACGGTCACTCACAGCGTCTGCGAGAGGCCTTTGAGCGGCATCTTGAGGTCGACCAGCATGTCGAGGTCGGCGGTCGCCGGGCGGCCCAGCGTCGTGAGGTAGTTGCCGACGATGACCGCGTTGATCCCACCGAGCATCCCGTCGCGGGCGAGGTCCCCGAGGGTCAGCTCACGACCACCGGCGAAGCGCAGGATCGTGCGCGGGAGCACCAGCCGGAATGTGGCGACGGCCCGCAACGCGTCGGGGGCCGACATCACCGGGCGGTCCCCGAACGGGGTGCCGGGGCGGGGGTTCAGGAAGTTGAGGGGCACCTCGTCGGGCTCCAGGGTGGCCAGCTGCACGGCGAGCTCAGCGCGCTGCTCGAGGCTCTCGCCCATCCCGAGGATCCCGCCGCAGCAGACCTCCATGCCCGCGTCACGGATCATCTCCAGGGTGCTCCACCGCTCTTCCCAGGAGTGTGTGGTCACCACCTGGTCGAAGTAGGAGCGCGCGGTCTCCAGGTTGTGGTTGTAGCGGTGCACGCCGACAGCCACCAAGCGGTCGACCTGCTCCTGGGTGAGCATGCCGAGCGAGCAGGCGACCTGGATGTCGACCGCCTCGCGGATCGCCCGCACCCCTTGCTCGACCTGGGTCATCAGACGTTCGTCCGGCCCGCGTACGGCGGCGACGATGCAGAACTCCGTAGCGCCGGTGGCCCGGGTCTCGACGGCGGCCGCGACGAGCGACGGGATGTCGAGCCAGGCTGCGCGCACGGGCGAGGAGAACAGGCCGCTCTGCGAGCAGAAGTGACAGTCCTCCGGACAGCCACCGGTCTTGAGGCTGATGATCCCCTCGACCTCGACCTCCGGACCGCAGTGCTTCACCCGCACCTCGTGGGCCAGCTGGAGCAGCGAGGGCAGGTGCTCGTCTGCGAGCTGCAGGCAGGCCACCGCCTGCTGCTCGGTCAGACCGACGCCGCGCTCGAGCACCTGCTCACGGGCGACGACGAGCACGTCTGGGGTGGTGGCGGCGGGTGCTTCGGCCAGGGCAGGGTCGGGCAGCAGCGAGGTCACCGGGGCAGTCTGCCAGGCACGCAGCGTCGGGTCGGCGCGGCGCTAGCGTCAACGACCGTGTCCACCCTGGCCGACCTGCTCGCCGAGCGGACGACGCTGACGGCGGCGGAGGCGGAGGTGCTGCACCGACTCGTCGGCCAGTGGCAGCTGATCGCCGACCTGTCCTTCGCCGACCTCGTGCTCTGGGTCCGTAGCGGCGACGCATGGCTGGCGGTGGCGCACCTGCGTCCGACGACCGGCCCGACCGCGCACCCGGACGAGGTGATCGGGCAGACGCGCTCCGGAACCGACGCGAAGGTCCTCGAGTGGGCCTGGTCCGGTCCGCGGATTGTGCGGGACGGAGGGCGGGCCCGCCTGCCGGTCCGTCAGGAGTCGGTGCCGGTGCTGCACCGCGGCCGACCGGTCGCCGTGCTCTGCCGGGACACCCTGCTGGCCGCGGGCCGGATGCCGAGCCAGCTGGAGCTGACCTACCTCAGCAGCGCGGGTGAGCTGCTGCAGATGGTCTCGGAGGGCACGTTCCCGCACGCCGAGCACGGTCTGGACGCCGAGACCGCGCCCCGGGTGGGTGACGGTGCGCTCCGGCTCGACCGTACGGGGCACGTCGTCTACGCCAGCCCGAACGCGTTGTCAGCCTTCCGGCGGCTCGGCGTCGTCGGGGACGTCCTGGGAGCGCACCTGGGCCAGACGATCGCGGCCGTACGCACGGACGGGCCGCTCGACGAGCCGCGCGGCTCGGCCGCTGTGTCGGCCGCCCTGAGGTTCCTGGAGCCACGCGACGCCGAGCTGGAGACCCGAGGCGCGACCGTGCTCCTGCGGGTCCTGCCCCTCGTGCCCGGGGGCGAGCCGCGCGGAGCCCTCGCGCTGGTCCGCGACGTCACCGAGCTGCGCAGCCGCGACCGTGCGCTGATGGGCAAGGACGCCACGATCCGGGAGATCCACCACCGGGTGAAGAACAACCTGCAGACCGTGTCCGCCCTGCTGCGGCTCCAGGCCCGCCGACTGGCCGATCCGTCGGCCCGGGCCGCGCTCGAGGAGTCGGTCCGGCGGGTGGCGAGCATCGCGCTGGTCCACGAGACGTTGGCCACGACGCTGGCGGACGAGGTGGCCTTCGACGACGTCGCCGACCGGGTGCTGTCGATGTGCGCGGAAGTCTCCGCAGCCGGGTCGCAGGTGCGCGTGGAGCGGCGAGGCAGCTTTGGGGTGCTGCGCGCCGAGGTGGCCAGCCCGCTGGCTCTGGTGCTCAACGAGCTGGTCCAGAACGCGGTAGAGCACGGCTACCCGGCTGGTGGCCGCGGCACCGTCGAGGTGCTCGTGTCGAGCGAGGACGAGACGCTCACGGTCGTCGTGGCCGACGACGGCGCCGGGCTCCCGACCGAGCCGGTCACCGGTCGACTGGGGCTCGAGATCACCCGCGCCCTGGTGGAGAGTGAGCTGCGCGGCACCCTGGTGCTGAGCTCGGGCGGGCGAGGTGCCCGGGCGACGGTCACGCTGCCGCGCGGCTGAGGGCGCGAGGTCCCCCGACCGCAGGAATCCCGCGGTAGATGCTGCCGGCTGGTGCGCCGGCAGCCCGTGCGGTCAGCCCGTGCTGACCGAGGGTCGTCGCGCCAGGACCCGGCGCTCCAGCTCGTCGGTGGCGCCCCACACCCCGCTGTCCTGGCCGGACTCGAGAGCCCACTGGAGGCAGTCGACGACGACGGGACAGCGGCGACAGATCAGTTTGGCCTGCTCGACCTGCACGGCTGCCGGACCGCTCGTCCCGATCGGGAAGAACAGCTCAGGATCCTCTTCGCGACAGATCGCCTGGTGACGCCAGTCCATCCGTGACAGCTCCTCTTCCCACAAGCCTGCTCGTCGTGGCACCGACCGGAGACCGCAGACGGCCCCCGGGCAGACGTTCGTGGGGCCACCCTTGCACCGGGCCGACGGCCCTGGCAAGAAAAACGCAACAGACGCTGCTCAGACGATCACGTCGAGGGCATCCGGGACACTCCGGAGCACCAGTCCGGTGCGGTCACCGAGGTCGTCACCGTCGAGCTGGAACGGCAGACCGGTCGGTCCGGCGGCCGGGAGCGCCGTCAGCGTGAACGTGGGCAGGTCGTGCAGGCTCAGCACCTGTCGGCCGCGGGGACGCGGGTTCGCACTGAGGATCTGCGTCAGGTGGCGCAACGTGGACAGGGTGCGCAGGCGACGCAGACCCAGGACGTCCAGGCCGGTGTCGAAGCCGGCGCGCGGGCAGGCCTGGATCGGACGGGCGTCCAGGTAGGTCCAGGGCGCCGTGTTGCAGATCAGCGCCAGCGCAAGGTGCTCGTCCTCGGCGCCGTCCCGCTGGAGCAGCAGGGTGGGTGCGCTGCGCTCGACGGAGAGAAAGAACTGCCGGACCGCGGAACGGACGTAGAGCCCGGTCGTGGCGCGCCGCCCGGCAGCCCGGCGGGCCTCCACCCGACGCACCACGTCGGCGTCCAGGCCGAGGCCCGCGTTGAAGCAGAACCACCGGTCGTCGGCGAGCCCCAGGCCGATCCGCCGCCGACTCCCGGCCTCGAGTGCGGTGAGCAGCTCGGCGGTGGCCTCGACCGGGTCGTCAGTCATGCCGAGCGCCCGGGCGAACACGTTGGCACTGCCGCCCGGCACCACCCCGAGCGCGGGCAGGCCCGGACGCGGACCGTCGCTGAGCAGACCGTTGACCACCTCGTTCACCGTGCCGTCGCCGCCGAGCGCGACCACCGCGTCGAAGCCGTCGGCGACGGCTTCGCGCGCCAGCTCGGTCGCGTGCCCCCGCGCCTTGGTCTCGACGACCTCCAGACGGCACCCGCTGGCCAGTGCGTGAGCCAGCACGTCCCGGGCCCGCAGCGTCGTCCCGGTGGCCATCGGGTTGACGACGAGCATCAGGCGCATGGTCTGGAGGCTAACGTGCGCAGGTGGACGACAGCAGCACCGCGCACGGCGCGCCGAGGCGCCCCCCGCTGCCGGTCCGGGTCGCCGGCGTCGGGGTCGCGGTCGAGGCGCTCATCGTCGTCGTGCTGGCCGGCGTGCTGCTCGGCATCGGGGTCCTCGGTGCACCGGACGACCGCAGCGGGACGGTCCTGGCCGGGCTGCTGGGACTCGCGCTGGGCGCCGGCCTGGTCGCCGTGGGGTCGGCTCTCTACCGGGGGCGTGGCTGGGCCTGGTCGCCCGCGGTGCTGCTGCAGGTCTTCCTGATCGTGGTGACGGTGAGCCTGCTGCGGGCGGGAGACCTGGTGCTGGCCCTGGTCCCCGGTGTGCTCGTGCTCCTGGTGGGCTATCAGCTGGCCACCCCGCAGGCGAGGGCGGTCTACAGCGCTCGAGAGTGATCTCGGGCGGAAGTGAGGCAGCTCACTCCTCGACGAGCAGCCCCGTACGCAGCTGAGCGAGCGTGCGTGCGAGCAACCGCGACACGTGCATCTGGCTGATGCCGAGCTCGCCGGCGATCTGCGACTGGGTCATGCCGCCGAAGAAGCGCAGCAGAAGAATCTTCTTCTCCCGCGCCGGCAGCTGCTCCAGCAACGGCTTCAGCGACTCGCGGTACTCCACGCCCTCGAGCGCGTCGTCGGTCATCCCGAGGGAGTCGGCGACCGCAGGGCTGTCGTCGTCGCCGCCGTCGGGCGCGTCCAGGCTCACCGCCGAGTAGGCGTTCGCCGACTCGAGGCCCTCGAGGATCTCCTCCTCCGTGAGGCCGAGGTGGACCGCGAGCTCGGCGACGGTGGGGCTCCGGCCGTTCTTCTGCGACAGGTCGCTGGTGGCCTTGGTCAGGCTCAGCTTGAGCTCCTGCAGGCGCCGGGGGACCCGGATCGCCCAGCCCTTGTCTCGGAAGTGCCGCTTGATCTCCCCGACGATCGTCGGGGTGGCGTACGTCGAGAACTCAACCCCTCGCTCGAGGTCGAACCGGTCGACGGACTTGATGAGCCCGATCGTGGCGACCTGCACGAGGTCGTCGAGCGGCTCGCCGCGGTTGCGGAACCGGCGGGCCAGGTATTCCACGAGCGGGAGGTGCTGCTGCACCAGCTGGTGCCTCAAGGTCTCGCGACGAGGGCTGTCGGCGGGCAGCTCGGCCAGCTCGGCGAACATCGCACGCGCCTTGAGCCGGTCAGCGGCGGTCTTCTCGCTGCGGGCCGTGGGGGCAGGCTTGTCCGGCACCGGCCGGTGGGAGCCCGGCTCGACCGTGACGTGCGTGACGGCGCCCGGGGTGACGGGGACCTGGTCCGGGCCTGCGGGCCGCTCGTCGTCCGGACGGTCGTTGCCCTGCTCGGGGACGTGCACCGTCAGGTCGACCGTGAAGTCGACGGGCCTGTCGGTGTCGGCTTCCGCGAGGCCCTGGTCCTGCGTACCGGTCATGTCGAGGTCTCCCGACGCTTGCGCAACGAAAGAGTCACCCGGCGATCGGCGTCGACGGAGCTGTCCACCTCGCCCACCAGGGCGGTGAGCACGGTCCAGGCGAACGTGTCGCGGGAGGGCTCCTCGCCGTCCAGGGTCGGCACGCTCACCAGCACGGACAGCTCGTCACCGGTGACCGAGAAGTCGCACGTCAGGTCGGACCCGGGTACGGCCTGGACCAGGAGCATCGCGCAGGCTTCGTCGACGGCGATGCGCAGGTCCTCGATGTCGTCGATCGTGAAGTCGAGCCGGGACGCCAGGCTTGCTGTGGCCGTGCGCAGCACCGACAGGTAGGCACCAGCCGCCGGGAGGCGAAGGCTGACGACGTCGCTGGCCGCACCGGACAGCGACGGCCGTCCAGCCACGCTGCTAAGGGTGTTGTCCACAGGGTCCTCTCCTGCTCGGCGTTCTTGCGCCACAGCGTACGGCGCGATGGTGACCCGCACGCCTTCACCCTGGCCCCGGTCGGGTGAGGTCCCGGTGACGGGGCTCCGTACCCTTCGGTCGTGACCGACCCCGACCTGCTGGACGGCGACCCTGCCGACGAGAGCGTTCCGGTCGTGGGGCTCGTGGTCGCCCTGCCGGTCGTCGCCCTCGGCGGTGCGGTGGGGGCGCTGGGCCGCTACGGTCTCGCGGAGCTGGCCGGCTCGACCGTCGGCACCCTCGTGGTGAACCTGCTCGGCTGTCTGCTGCTCGGTGCCCTTGTCGGTGCGCGGCCGGGCGACCCGCTGCTGCGCCTCGGTCTGGGGACGGGGGTGCTGGGCGGCTTCACGACGATGTCGACCTTCTCGGTCGACACGCTGGCGCTTTCCCCGGCCGAAGCGGTCGGTTACGTCCTGGCATCGGTCGGCGGCGGTCTGCTGCTGGCCCGCGCTGGGCTCCGGCTGGGGCACGACGAATGACGGTCCTGCTGGTCGCCGTCGGGGCCGGGGTCGGTGCCTGCCTGCGTCTGCTGGTGTCCCGTCGGCTCGCCGGCGCGGCCGGGACGCTCACGGTCAACGTCGTCGGCTCGTTCGCGCTCGGGCTGCTCTCCGGGGGGAGCGGCTCGTCGTACGCGTTGTTGGGGATCGGGGTCTGCGGCGCGCTCACCACGTTCTCGACGTTCGCGGTCGAGGCGGTGGAGCCGCCGGACGGGCGGCTGCGCTGGTCCGCCGCCTACGCGGCGACGACGGTCGCGCTCTGCCTGCTCGCGGCCGCTCTCGGCTCAGCCCTCGGCTGAACCGAGCGAAGCCAGGCGCACCAAGGCCTCGCCGTCCACCCGCATGGTGGTCCACTCGTCCTGCGGCACTGCGCCCAGCGCCCGGTAGAAGCCGATGGCGGGCGCGTTCCAGTCCAGGACCCACCACTCGAACCGGCCGTAGCCGCGCTCGACGCAGACCGCAGCGAGGGTCTGCAGGAGCGCCTTGCCGAGGCCGGTGCCACGCGCCTCCGGACGGACGAACAGGTCCTCCAGCCACAGCCCCGGCTTGCCGGTCCAGGTCGAGAAGGTGGTGAACCACAGTGCGAAGCCGACCACCTCCCCGGCCGTCTCGACGACGTGGCACGAGGCGGTGTGCGCGACGAACAGGGCGCGGTGCAGGTCGGCCTCGGTGGCCTGGACCGCGTCGGGCTCCTTCTCGTACGCCGCCAGCTCGCGCACGAGCCCGAGCAGCACCGGCACGTCCGCGAGCTGTGCGACTCGGATGCTCATGACGTCGCCTCCGGCAGCTGGTTGCTGCTGAGGATCACCGGGTGCCCGTGGTGCTCGCCGAGCACGGTCACCGAGCCGGCCGACAGGGTCAGCAGGCCCCCGCCGGCGGCGGACAGGCCGAGCCAGGCCGCTGCGATCGCCGAGCTGGTGTGGCCGTGGCCGACCAGTGCGACGTCCCCGTCGGCGAGCCGCGGCCGGACCCGCTCCAGCACCCGCAGACAGCGTGTCTGCACCTGCTGGGGCGACTCGCCGCCCTCGGCGCCGTCGGTCCACAGCCACCAGCCGGGACGCCTCCGCTGGATCTGCGGGGTCGTGAGCCCCTCGTACGCGCCGTAGTCCCACTCGACCAGGTCGTCGTCCACGGTCGGCGGTGGTCCGTCCGGGAAAGCGAGCGCGGCGGTGCAGGTGGCCCGCTGCAGCGGCGAGGTGACCAGCGTCGTCACGTCCGCGACCCGCGCGAGCAGCGGCGCGAGGCGTCGCGACTGTGCCTCACCCTCGTCCGTCAGCGGGAGGTCGGTGCTCCCGGTGTGCTGACCGGTCTGCGACCAGGTCGTCTGGCCGTGGCGTACGAGGAGCAGCTCACCCATGCCCCCATCACACACCAACGGCCCGCCCCGGTTGCTCGGGCGGGCCGTCGGTGGCGGGTGCTACGCAGCCGACTGCGGCAGCGCGTACTCCTTGTCCTTGGTCTTCCAGAAGATCGTTGCGATCTCGTCGATCCCGTCGAGGAGCGCCTGGCCGGTCGCCGGGTCGGTGCTGTTCTTCGCGCCGGTCCCGCTGGCCTTCTTGATCGTCTCGTTGAACAGGCCGTGCAGCTCCGGGTACTTCTCGAAGTGCGGGGGCTTGAAGTAGTCGCCCCAGAGCACCGAGAGGTGGTGCTTCACGAGGTCGGCGCGCTCACCGATGATGGTCACCGCGCGCTCGCGGAACACCGGGTCGTCGTTGCCCTGGTACTTCTCCTGCATCGCCTTGACGGACTGCGCCTCGATCCGTGCCTGCGCCGGGTCGTAGACGCCGCACGGCAGGTCGCAGTGCGCCGAGACGGTCGTGATGGTGGGTCGCGTGGTGAGTCTCATGCTGGTTGTCCTCTCCTGTTACGCCCTCGGCAACCGCCCGCGGTCCTTGACGCAGGCCGCACCCTGGTCAGGTGCGGTGGGGGGTGCTCCGGGTCGACGGCACATCGATGCTGCCCACCCTGGCGCCCGGTGACGCGCTCCTGGTGCGCTGGGGTGGTGACGTACGGCCGCACGTGGTGGTGGTGGCGCGTCCGCTCGCCCGACCGGAGCTGCTGGTCGTCAAACGTGCTCGGCTCGACCTGGGCGACGGCGACTGGGACGTCACGGCGGACAACGCTGCGGTCTTCGGTCGTGGATGGACCAGCGGGCCGGCGACGGTGCTCGGCACGGTGGTGCTCCGCTGGTCACCGGGCCGCCTGCCGCGACGACCGAGGCGGCCCGTGTGACACGATCACTGCTCGTACGGGCGACCCCCGGACCCTGCACCGACGGGTAGACCCCCCGGCCCCGCGTGCCGACCCCGACCGACCCGCTCGCGACGACCGCCCCGGACGGGCGGGCAGCGACAGCACCGCACGGACGCCCACGTCCGGCGGGAGGAGAAGATTCGCACGTGGTGGAGCGCGACGCCGACCCAGCCTTCGTCCTGCACCGCGGAGGCAAGCTCGAGACCGCCTCCCGGGTGGAGGTGAACGACCCCGAGAACCTTTCTCTGGCCTACACCCCCGGGGTCGCCCGCATCTGCACGGCGATCGCCGAAGACCCCACCGCGGCCTACGACTACACCTGGAAGGCCCGAACCGTGGCCGTCGTCACGGACGGCACGGCGGTGCTGGGGCTGGGCAACCTGGGTCCGCTCGGCGCGCTGCCGGTGATGGAGGGCAAGGCGATCCTGTTCAAGCAGTTCGGCGGGGTCGACGCCGTGCCGATCTGCCTGGACGTGACGGACGTCGACGCCCTGGTCGAGACCATCGTGGCTCTCGCGCCGGCCTTCGGAGGGATCAACCTCGAGGACATCAGCGCGCCCCGCTGCTTCGAGATCGAGCGACGCGTGCAGGAGCGGCTCGACATCCCGGTGTTCCACGACGACCAGCACGGGACCGCGATCGTGGTCACCGCGGCGCTGCGCAACGCCGCCCGGTTGACCGGCCGGCCGATGTCGGCCCTGCGGGTCGTGACCAGCGGTGCGGGTGCGGCCGGCATCGCTGTCTCGAAGATGTTGCTCGAGGGCGGCGTCGGCGACCTCGCGATCGCCGACAGCAAGGGGATCGTGCACCTCGGCCGCGAGGATCTCCACGAGACGAAGCGCACTTTCGCGCAGAACAGCAACCGGGCGGGGCTCACCGGTTCGCTGGTGGACGCGCTCGCCGGCGCCGACGTGTTCGTCGGGCTGTCCGGCGGCACCGTGCCCGTAGAGGCCGTGCGGTCGATGAACCCCGGCGCGATCATCTTCGCGATGGCGAACCCGGACCCGGAGATCCACCCGGACGTGGCGCACGCCTGCGGAGCCTCCGTGGTCGCGACCGGCCGCAGCGACTTCCCGAACCAGATCAACAACGTGCTGGCGTTCCCGGGCGTCTTCCGTGGCGCGCTCAGCGTGCGCGCGACCTGCATCACCGAGGGCATGAAGCTGGCGGCGGCCGACGCGCTGGCGGCTGTGGTGGGCGACGACCTGTCCGCCGACCTGGTGATCCCGTCGGTCTTCGATCCCCGCGTCGCGCCAGCGGTCGCCGAGGCGGTCGCCCGGGCCGCCCGCGCCGAGGGCGTCGCGCGGGTCTGACGGGGTGCCGCGGGCTCTAGCCGCGCCGGTCCGGCGTCGTCCCCCCGGGGTCGGCAGGGTCAGCCGCAGGTCTGCGGCAGGGGAGTCTCGTCGCGGCCATGACCGACTGGCCGGCTGGACGAGGGTTCGACGCGGTTGCGGCCAGCTCCCTTGGCGGCGTAGAGGTGGACGTCCGCGTGGTGGAGCAGGTCTGCTCGGTCGCGAGACGCCCCGGCGGGGTGCGGGGTCGTGGCGACGCCGATGCTCGCGGTCACCGGGACCTCGGGGGCCAGGTCGGACCAGTCGTGGACAGCGATCAGACGGCGCAGGTCCTCGGCGACCTCGTGCGCGGACGACAGGTCGAGGCCGGGAAGCACGAGGAGAAACTCTTCCCCTCCGAGGCGCGCGGCGTAGGCGTCAGGGATGCCTGCGGCAGCGGTCTCGAGCAGGCGCGCGAGCCGGGTGAGAACGGCGTCGCCGGCCTCGTGGGAACAGGTGTCGTTGACGCGCTTGAAGTGGTCCAGGTCGATGAGGGCGACCGAGAGCGGCTGCGCCGGGCCGGCGGTGGCAGCCAGGCGCCGGTCGAGGTCCTCGTCGACGTGGCGGCGGTTGAGCAGCCCGGTGAGGGCGTCGCGGTAGGACAGCTCTCGAAAGCGGGTGCTCTCGCTCCGGGCGACGTCGACCTCGAGCATGGCGTGCAGGGTCTGGGCGCGGGCTTCACCGGTCCGGGTACGCAGCTCGAGGGTCTCGCTGTGGAAGCGGCGGTGGGCGTCGTAGGCGCCGACGTGGTCGCCGAGGGCAGCGAGCAGCTCGGCGCGCTCGCCCAGCGCCTCGACCCCCAGCGTGTGGATCGCGTGGGCCGCGATCAGCCGGTCGGCCATGTCGAGGCTCGGGCCGGCGGCGGCGAGGTCGCCGGTCTCGCGCTCGATCTGCGCCAGGGTCAGCCAGCAGCCCGCGGCGGTGATCGGACCGTGCCGACGGTCCTCGTTCAGTCTCTTGCGCAGGATCGCGACCGCCTCGTCGGACCGGCCGCGGGCATGGAGCACCTCGGCGGCCGTCTCGACGGCTCCCAGGTCCAGCGGTACGCCGTGCTCCCGGGCGATCGCCTGCATCTGCTCGGCCAGCTCAGCCGCGGCCTCGAGGTCTCCGGCCTCCAGCTCGCCGTAGGCCCAGTTGTTGACCACCAGGATGGACAACCAGGGGGTGCCCAGGGACCGCGCATGCACCAGCGCATCGTGGAAGTGGGGTGCCGCGTCGTCGAAGGACCCGCACTCTCCGAGGGCGTCGGCCATGACCAGCCGCACGCGGCACCTGAGCGCCGGGTCGAGGTCGTCGCCGTCCAGGGCCAGCGCGGAGACCGCGTGCTCGAGCGCCACCGAGGGATCACCGACCTTGCGGAACAACCAGCTCAGCGCCCGCGATGCCCCGGCCTGCACGGCGCGGTGGCCGCCGACGGACGCACGGTCGCGGATCGTCACGGCGATCCGCGCGGCCTCGGCTGCGCCGTGGTCGCGGATCAGCTCGTCGACGCCGAGCAAGGTCAGCTGTGCGCGCTGGACCCACGTGGCGTCGGTGTCGGGCAGCTGGGCGAGCAGCTCGCGCCGGACCGCGGGAGCGTCGTCGTGCCCCTCGTAGGACGCCTCGAGGTCGCCGAGGAGGCGGGCGACGTCGCCGTCGACCCCGGCTAGCTCCGTCGTCTCGCGGTCCTGACGGCCGTCGATGACATCGACCGTCGGACCCGCCGAGGACACCGGCGTCCGGGCGGCGAACTGAGCGACGCGTGGTTCGACGCGGTTGCGGCCTGCGTCCTTGGCGGCGTAGAGGTGGCGGTCGGCGTCGCGCAGCAGCCCGCCGCGGTCGACCCGGTGCCGACCGGTGCCGGGGGTGACCGCGAGCCCGATGCTGGCGGTGACGGGCACGTCGGGGGCGACGGTGGACCAGTCCAGGCCGGCGATGTCGCGCCGGAGACGCTCAGCGATCTCCTGGGCGTCGGCCAGGTCTCGTTCGGGCAGGACGAGAAGGAACTCCTCGCCGCCGAGGCGGGCTGCGTAGGCGTCCGGTGAGCCGGCGGCGGTGGTCTCGAGGAGCCCGGCGAGGCGGACGAGGACCGCGTCGCCGGCTTCGTGGGAGCAGGTGTCGTTGACGCGCTTGAAGTGGTCGAGGTCGAGCAGGGCGACCGCGAGCGGTGTCCCCTGGGCGAGGCGTCGATCGAGGTCCTCGTCGACGTAGCGGCGGTTGTAGAGCGTGGTGAGCGGGTCGCGGTAGGACATCTCCCGGTAGCGGGTGCTCTCGCGACGAGCATCGTCGACCTCGAGCACGGCTTGCAGGGTCAGGACGCGGGTCTCGCTGGCCCGGGCGCGCAGCTGGAGGGTCTCGGTGTGGAAGCGGCGGTGGAGCGCGTAGGCGCCGGCGTGGTCGCCGGCCGCAGCGAGCAGCTCGGCGCGTGAGCGCAACACCTCGACCCGCAACGCCGGCAGCTCGTGCGCCGTCGACAGACGTTCCGCGACGGACAGGCTCGTGCCGGCGTCCCCGAGGGCGCCAGTGGCGCGCTCGACGTCGGCGAGGATCACCCAGCAGTCGGCAGCGTCGAAGAGGGCCTTCGGCGTGTCGTCGCGCAGGCTCTTGCGCAGCAGGGTGATGGCCTCGCTGGAGCGACCACGGGTGTGAAGGATCTCGGCGACGGTGCCGACGTGGACGAGCTTCATGGGCGTGGTGCTCTGATCGGCGAGCTGGTGCAGCTGGTCCGCGAGGTCGGCCGCTGCCTCGACGTCGCCGGCCACGAGCTCCGCGTACGCCCAGTTGTTGAGCACCTGGAAGCAGGCCCAGGGCACTTCCAGGGTTCTCGAGCGGACGAGCGCCTCGCGGTAGCGGCCACGTGCCTCGTCTGCCCGCCCGCCCTCGTGGAGCGCGTCGGCCATCGCGAGGGGCAGGCGGCACCGCAGCAACGGGTCGAGGTCGTCGCCGTCGAGGGCGAACGCGGCCTCGGCGTGCTCCAGCGCCGCGGAAGGGTCGCCGATCTCGCAGAAGAGCACGCTCAACGCATGCTCGGCCCGGGCTTCGAGCGCCCGCTGGCTCGCCCGGACCGCCTGGTCCCGCACCCCGAGGATCGTGAGCGCGGCGTCGGCTGCGCTGCGTGCACGGACGAGCTTGTCGATGCCCAGCAGCGTGAGGCGCGCGCGCTGGAGCTCCGTGGCGGACCCTGGCAGCTGTCCGAGCAGCTCGCGAGCGGCCTCAGGAGCGCCGGAACGCCACGCGCTCGACGACTCGAGGTCGGCCATGAAACTGTCGAGCTCTGCCTCGTCCACCGACCACCTCCGTCATGATCCTGGCGCACCAGGGCCGATCGTCAGACGTCATCGTCACGCTTGTGCGAGCCCTTGAGCAGGGCGGGCCAGGCTGTGGCTGTTGCGGGGGTTGCTGTGCGGGACGCCCGACGGGCCGACCGGCTTCTAGGCTGCACACCATGCTTGCCGTCACCTGTGTCAGCCAGTCCGCCGACGACCCGCTCAGCGGGCTGGAGGTCGGGGACCGCCCAGCTCTCGAGGTCCCCGAGGGCTGGGTGACCGTGGACGTCCGCGCTGCGAGCCTGAACCACCACGACCTGTGGTCCCTCAAGGGCGTCGGGCTCGCGCCTGACCGGCTGCCGATGACGCTGGGCTGCGATGCCGCCGGCGTCACCGCGGACGGCCGTGAGGTCGTCGTGCACGGGCTGGTCGGCGACCCGTCCTGGGACGGCGACGAGACGCTCGACCCGAAGCGCTCGATCCTTTCCGAGCTGCACCAGGGCACCCTCGCCGAGCAGGTCGTCGTCCCGGCCCGCAACCTGGTCGACAAGCCCGCCGACCTCTCCTTCGAGGAAGCAGCCTGCCTTCCGACCGCCTGGCTGACCGCCTATCGGATGCTCTTCACGCAGAGCGGTCTCAAGCCTGGTGATCGCGTGCTGGTCCAGGGCGCCGGTGGCGGCGTCGCGACAGCCGCGATCACGCTGGCCCGGGCGGCAGGGTTCGTGGTGCACGCGACCAGCCGCGACGAGGCGAAGCGGGGGCGTGCCCTGGAGATCGGCGCTCACGAGGTCCACGAGAGCGGGGCCCGGCTGCCGGTCAAGATGGATGCGGTCATCGAGACGGTCGGCAAGGCGACCTGGTCGCACTCGCTGCGGGCGCTGCGTCCCGGCGGCACGCTCGTGGTCTCCGGCGCGACCAGCGGGGCCGACCCGTCCGCCGACCTCAACCGTGTCTTCTTCCTGCAGCTCAAGGTGGTGGGATCCACGATGGGCACCAAGAGCGAGCTTCAGGGCCTGCTCCGGTTCTGCGAGGCCACCGGTGTGCGCCCGCTCGTCGACAGCGTCCGGCCGCTGGCGGAGGCGCGCGAGGCGTTCGCGCAGCTGGCCACCGGCGAGGTGTTCGGCAAGCTCGTCCTGACACCGTGACGCCTGCCTGACGGGTCCTGAGGTCGCCGGCTACCTGGTGCTCCACCCGCGGGCTAGGATGTGGTCGCTGCTGACCTTCTTCTTCTTCCTGCCTGTGCGCCTCCGCGCCTGGCTCGTGCTGGCGAGCTGGTTCCTGTTGCAGCTGGCCTTCCCGACCGGCGCCGGTCTGACCGACGCGGGCGGCGGGGTGGCCTATCTCGCGCACGTCCTGGGCTTCGGGCTCGGCGCCCTGCTGTGTTACCGCCTTCGCGGTACGGGTCGGGACCGGTGCCTCGCGAGGCCCCGCTACGGAAGGTTCGCATGACCAGCCCCGCTCAGAACAATTCGGAACACGCCACCACCAGCTTTGACGACCTCGGGCTGCGTCCCGAGCTCGTCGCGCAGCTGCACGTCCTCGGGTACGAGGAGCCGACGCCCATCCAGGCCGAGGCGATCGTGCCGCTCCTGGAGGGCAAGGACCTGATCGGCCAGGCCGCGACCGGCACCGGCAAGACGGCCGCCTTCGCTCTGCCTGCGCTGCAGCTGCTCGGCGAGGGCCACCGCGGCTCACGGCCGGTCGCCCTGGTGCTCGCCCCGACCCGCGAGCTGGCGATGCAGGTCAGCGAAGCCACGCACAAGTACGGCCGACCACTCGGCGCCCGGGTGCTCCCGGTCTACGGCGGCCAGCCGATCGTGCGTCAGCTGCGCGAGCTGCAGCGCGGCGTCGACATCGTCGTCGCCACCCCCGGCCGGGCCATCGACCACCTGCAGCGCGGGACGCTGAGGCTGGACGACATCAAGATCGTCGTGCTGGACGAGGCCGACGAGATGCTGGACATGGGCTTCGCCGAAGACATCGAGCAGATCTTGTCCGCGGCCCCGAAGAACCGGCAGACCGTGATGTTCTCGGCCACCATGCCGCGAGCCGTCGAGAAGATCGCGCAGAAGCACCTGCGCGAGCCGGTGCGCATCCAGATCGCCCGCGAGAAGGTCGCGCCGGGCGAGGGACCGCGGGTGCGCCAGAGCGCCTACATCGTGGCCCGTCCGAACAAGCCGGCAGCGCTGGGCCGCGTGCTCGACGTCGAGTCTCCGGGCGCGGCGATCGTCTTCTGCCGCACGCGGGAGGAGGTCGACACCCTCACCGAGACGCTCAACGGCCGCGGCTACCGCGCCGAGGCGTTGCACGGCGGCTTGACCCAGGGCGACCGCGACAAGGTGATGGGACGGCTGCGCAACCAGACCGCCGACCTGCTGGTCGCCACCGACGTCGCGGCCCGCGGGCTCGACGTGGACCACCTCACCCACGTCGTGAACTACAGCGTGCCGTCGGCTGCGGAGGCCTACGTGCACCGCATCGGACGGGTGGGCCGTGCCGGCCGCGAGGGCGTGGCCATCACGCTGGCCGAACCTCGCGAGCACCGGATGCTCAAGCAGATCGAGCGGCTCACCGGTCAGCGGATCGCGGTCGAGACCCTCCCGACCGTCGCGGACCTGCGAGCCCGCCGGATGGAGCTGACCCGCGCCTCGCTTCGTGAGGTGCTGCTGGCGCACGAGTTCGAGAACTTCCGCGGTGTCGTCGAGCAGCTCACCGACGAGTTCGACGTCATGGACGTGGCGCTCGCGGCGGTCCAGATGGCCCACGAGGCCAGCGGCCCGGACGCGGACGAGCAGGAGCTGCCGACCGCGCCGCCGCCCTCGGCGCCGTCGAGCCGCCCGGAGCGGGGCCGGCCGGACCGCCAGGACCGGGGCTCGCACGACCGTTCCGGACCCTCGCAGGGCGGACCGTCCCGCCCTGGTCGCACCCGGGCCAGCAACGCCGACACCACCCGCCTGTTCATCGGTGCCGGTCGGGTCGGCGGCATCCGGCCTCAGGACCTGGTCGGAGCCATCGCCGGAGAGTCGTCGTTGTCCGGCCGCGACATCGGTGCGATCGAGATCGCCGAGCGGTTCTCCCTCGTCGAGGTGCCCTCAGCCCGGGCCGACGAGGTCATCGATGCCCTGCGTGGCACCTTGGTCAAGGGCCGCAAGGTCACCGTGCGCCGGGAGAAGTTCGAGCACTGACGCGTCGATCAGACGACGCCGTACAGGCGGTCGCCGGCGTCGCCCAGGCCGGGGGAGATGTAACCCCGGTCGGTCAGGCGGTCGTCGACCGCGCCGGTGACGACGGTCACCGGACAACCGGCGTCGTCGGCAAACGCCGCGTCCACCACGGCGAGACCCTCCGGGGCGGCCAGCAGGCAGATCGCGGTCACGTTGGTCGCGCGGCGCGCGACCAACAGCTCGATCGTGGCGACCAGCGTGCCGCCGGTCGCGAGCATCGGGTCGAGCACGAACACCTCGCGACCCGACAGGTCCTCCGGCAGCCGCGTGGCGTAGGCCGTCGCGACCAGCGTGCCCTCGTCGCGGACCATCCCGAGGAAGCCGACCTCCGCGGTCGGGAGCAGCCGGGTCATGCCGTCGAGCATGCCGAGCCCGGCCCGCAGCACCGGCACGACCAGCGGCATCGGCCGGGAGAGCCGAACGCCTTGTGCCCGAGCCACCGGGGTCGTGACCTCGACCGGTTCGGTACGGATCACGCGCGTGGCCTCGTACGCCAGGAGCGTCACCAGCTCGTCGGCGAGGCGGCGGAAGGTGGGCGAGTCCGTGGTCTCGTCGCGAAGCGTCGTGAGCTTGTGGGCGACGAGCGGGTGGTCGACGACGAGGATGCGCACGCGCCGACGGTATCGCCCCCGGTCGCAGGGGCCTCAGCGACGCCGGGCGCGGTCGAGCAGCAGCTGGACGACGGGCTTGAACGGCTGGGGCAGCTCGTGCTCCCCGCAGGTCAGCTCGTAGCGGTTCTCGACCGTCTCCAGCACGAGCAGATAGGTGAACCGGTCGGCGCTGGTCGGCTCCGTCGGCGCGGGAAGCGTGGTCACGTCGACGCCGGACAGCAGTCCGGAGACCTGAGCGAGCTCGGGGTCGCCTTGACCGAGCGAGGTGGACAGCGTCACGCCGGCGAACCCTCCCGTCCGGCTGAACTCGAGCCGCTCGAGGTTCACGACACCCCGACCTGCGCCCAGGCGTCCGCGACGGCCTCGTGCGTTCCGTAGCCGCGGGCGGCCCGCACGGTCGCCCGAGCAAATCCGGCGAACCGGGTCGTGGGGCGAAGCTGTGCGTCGCGGATCGTGTCGTACCAGACCTGCCCTGCGCCCTCCCAGGCGTGGCCGCCGATCGCGGTCGCGGCCAGGTAGAACGCCCGGTTCGGGATGCCGGAGTTGGCGTGCACCCCGCCGTTGTCACGGGTCGTCTGGACGTAGTCCGTCATGCTCGCCGGCTGCGGGTCCTTGCCGAGGACCGGGTCGTCGTACGCGGTGCCGGGCGCCTTCATCGACCGCAGCGCGACCCCCTGCACGGCGTCCGTGAACAGCCCGGCGCCGATCAGCCAGTCGGCCTCTGAGGCGCTCTGCCCGAGCGTGTGCTGCTTCACGAGCGAGCCGAACACGTCCGACAGGGACTCGTTGAGCGCGCCGCTCTGCCCGGAGTAGACGAGCCCGACCTCGTCCTGCGTCATGCCGTGGGCCAGCTCGTGGCCGATCACGTCGACGGCGATCGTGAAGCGTCGGAACAGCTCACCGTCCCCGTCGCCGAACACCATCTGGGCGCCGTCCCAGAACGCGTTGTCGTACTGCTGGCCGTAGTGGACGGTCGCGACCAGCGGCAGGCCCTCGTCGTCGATGCTGTTCCGCCCGTACGCGTCGTGCAGCAGCGTCCAGGTGGCCCCGAGCCCGTCGTACGCCTCATCGACAGCCGGGTCGCCGGTCGGTGCACCGCCCTCTGCACGCACCAGTTCGCCCGGCTGGGTCTCGGTCCCGCCGGCGGTGTGGATGCTGCGCTGCAGGGTGTCGCTGCGCGCGAGCACGGACGTCCGGGTGGGTGGCCGCTCCAGACGCATCGTCCGCATCGACGCGTCCAGCACGAGGGTCGACAAGGCGCTGTCGCGGACGGCGGGATCGGCGTGCCGGACGATCCGGGCCAACAGCTCCGGCGGCAGGAAGCAGGCGAGTGTCACTGCCATCCACCAGCTTTGCGCAATGCTGCAGCAACCCGGTCGAAGCGGTCCCGGGCCAGGATCGCCCCCTCGCGCCGGATGCCGTCCTCGGTGAGCTGCAGCACCCGGTCCAGCCGCACCCAGGAGGGTCGGTCCTCGCGGTCCCAGGCGCCGGGCCCGAGCGCCAGCCAGCCGTGCTGGTCGTCCCGGCGCTTGTTGGAGGTCAGCATGAGAGCGAGCAGACCGGCGCCCTCGCGCCCGACCACGAGCACCGGTCGGTCCTTGCCGCGGCCGTCCTCCTCCTCGTACGCCACCCAGGTCCAGACCACCTCGCCCGGGTCGGCGCGACCGTCGAGGTCGGGGGAGTAGGTGATCCGGCGACCGTCGCGGGGAGCGCCCTGGTGGTCGGTCCGCGCCCCTGAGGGCCTCGGCCCCCGGGACGGCCCCGGCGTCCGCGTCTGCCGCTTCACCTGCTCCAGCAGTCGGGGCGCCTCTCGCACCGCCATCCGCGTGAGTCGTCCCCAGCTGATCGCCATGGGCCGAACCGTACGTGGTGCGGCCCGCACGGGGTAGGGGCGTCCCGACCGTCCACCAGAAGGAGCACCAGTGCCCGTCCCCACCGTCACCCTCAACAACGGCGTCCAGATCCCGCAGCTTGGCTACGGCGTCTTCCAGGTCCCGCCGGACGAGACCGAGAAGCACGTCAGCGTCGCGCTCGAAGCCGGCTACCGGCACCTCGACACCGCGGCCGCCTACCGCAACGAGACCGGGGTCGGCAGGGCCATCGCCAGCTCCGGGATCGCTCGCGACGAGCTGTTCGTGACGACCAAGCTGTGGAACAGCGACCAGGGCAAGGCGACCGCCGTCCCGGCTTTCGAGAAGAGCCTGTCCAAGCTCGGGCTCGAGCAGCTCGACCTCTACCTCATCCACTGGCCGATGCCGGCCAAGGGTGAGTGGATCAACACCTACCTCGCACTGCAGGACGGTCCGTACGCCCAGGGCCTGGTGAAGGCGCTGGGCGTCTCGAACTTCACCCACGTGCACCTGCGCAAGCTGCTGCTCGCGAGCGACGTGAAGCCCGCCGTCAACCAGATCGAGCTGCACCCCCGTTTCCCGCAGGACGAGGCGCGCGCCTTCCACACCGAGCACGAGATCGTCACCGAAGCCTGGAGCCCGATCGGCCAGGGTCAGGGCCTACTGAAGGATCCGGTGCTGAACACGATCGGCGAGGCGTACGACAAGAGTCCGGCTCAGGTGGTGCTTCGCTGGCACGTCCAGCTCGGCAACGTCGTCATCCCGAAGTCGGTCACCCCGTCGCGGATCGCTGAGAACATCGACGTCTTCGACTTCGAGCTGTCGACCGACGACATGGCGCAGATCAGCGGCATGTCGCCTGCCGAGGGCTCCGGTCGGATCGGTCCCGACCCGGACACGTTCGAGGTCGAGTAGCCGCCCTCAGGAGCCGCCACGGTCGAACAGCCGCGAGAGCACGATCACACTCTCGGTGTGGTCCACGTTGGGCTTGTCGCGGACCCGCTCGATCGCGCTCTCGAGGTGGTGGTTGTCGGCTGCCCGCAGGTGCAGCATGGCGTCGGCGGAGCCGGACACGGTCGCCGCGGCCAGCACCTCCGGGATGTCCTGCCAGGCCTTCTTCAGCGTGGCCGGGGAGATGATCCCCTTGCAGAACACCAGCACGTAGGCCTCGGTCGTCCAGCCCATGGCGGCGTGGTCGACGACTGCGGTGAACCCACGCACGGTCCCGCTGGCCCGCAGCCGGTCGACGCGTCGCTTGACGGCCGGCGCCGAGAGCCCGACCTCGTCCCCCAGCTCGGCGAAGGTCGCCCGTCCGTCGGCGGTGAGCAGGGTGACCAGCTGTTCGTCGATGTGGTCCATGGAGGCATCCTGCAACAGATCGCCGGATCGTGGGCTGAGACGCAACGGATCGGCGGCAAAGACGCAGCAGAACAACACCCTCAGGGGCTCCCGGTCTCCTTACGCTTGAGGCCACCCTGACCCCGAGGAGCTGCCCGTGACGATGATGCTGCCCGAGCAGCTGACGACGACCATGTCCGCGGTGGAGCGGACCGCGCGCAGCCGTCACTTCCTGATGTGCCGGCCCGAGCACTTCGCGGTCGAGTACGCCATCAACCCGTGGATGGACCCTACGACGCCGGTGGACCGAGCCCGGGCCGTCCGGCAGTGGGAGCAGCTGCGCGCGACGTACGAGCGGCTCGGCCACACGGTCGACCTGATCCACCCGCTGCCCGGCCTGCCCGACATGGTCTTCGCCGCGAACGGCGGCACGGTCGTCGGCGGCAGGGCCCTCGCGGCATCGTTCACGTTTGCCGAGCGGCAGCCCGAGGGCGCGGCCTACGCGACCTGGCTCACCGCCGGCGGCTACGGCCCGGTGGAGACCTCGACCGGGAGCAACGAGGGCGAGGGCGACTTCACCCTGGTGGGCGACGTGCTCCTCGCCGGCACCGGCTACCGCACCGAGCGCAGCGCGCACGCTCAGGCGCAGGAGCTGTTCGGCGTCCCCGTCGTGAGCCTGCAGCTCGTCGACCCGCTCTACTACCACCTCGACGTGGCGCTGTTCGCGCTCGACGACGACAACGTCGCCTACTACCCCGGCGCCTTCAGCCCCGGCAGCCTGGCTGCGCTCGAGAAGCTGGTCCCGGACGCCGTCCTGGCCTCCGCCGCCGACGCCGCCGTGCTCGGGCTCAACGCGGTCAGCGACGGCCGCCACGTGGTCCTGGACCACACCGCCGAGCGGCTCGCGGAGCAGGTGGCGGCCCGCGGCTACGTGCCCGTCCCGGTCGACCTGTCCGAGCTGCGCAAGGCCGGCGGCGGCGTCAAGTGCTGCACCCTCGAGATCCGTCCCGCCCGAAAGGCCTACTGATGACGACCACCGCCCTGAACCGCACCGAGACCATGCTGGCCGAGGCCGACGAGCACAGCGCGCACAACTACGCGCCGCTACCGGTGGTGGCGCACTCGGCGCAGGGTGCCTGGATCACCGACGTCGACGGCCGTCGCTTCCTGGACGTGCTCAGTGCTTACAGCGCGCTCAACTTCGGGCACAGCCACCCGCACCTGCTCGCCGCCGCGCACGATCAGCTCGACCGCGTGACGCTGGTCAGCCGCGCGTTCCAGCACGACCAGATGGGCCGCTTCTGCACCCGGTTGGCGCAGCTCTGCGGAAAAGATCTCGTGCTGCCGATGAACACCGGCGCCGAGGCCGTCGAGTCCGGCATCAAGGTCGCGCGTCGCTGGGGCCACCAGGTCAAGGGCGTCGCCGAGGGCCGCGCGCAGATCACGGTCATGGCCGGCAACTTCCACGGTCGCACCACGACCATCGTCGGGTTCTCCGACGACGAGCAGGCCCGGGCCGGCTTCGGTCCGTTCGCACCCGGCTTCCGGATGGTGCCGTACGGCGACCTCGAGGCGCTCAGGGCGTCGCTGGACGAGGACAGCGTCGCAGTACTGCTCGAGCCGGTCCAGGGTGAGGCCGGCGTGATCGTGCCGCCGGCCGGCTACCTCGCGGCGGTCCGTCAGGCGTGCGACGAGGCCGGCGTTCTGATGATCGCCGACGAGGTGCAGGCCGGCCTCGGACGTACCGGAAAGACGTTTGCGTGCCAGCACGAGAATGTCGAGCCGGACATGTACCTGCTGGGCAAGGCGCTCGGTGGGGGAGTCGTCCCGCTCTCGGCCGTGGTGGCCAACGCTGACGTGCTCGGGGTGCTCGAGCCCGGCAGTCACGGCAGCACGTTCGGCGGCAACCCGCTCGCTTGTGCCGTCGGCAACGCGGTGCTCGACCTGCTCGAGGACGGCTGGCCGCAGGAGCGGGCCCGGATCCTCGGCGAGCGGCTCACCGCGCGCCTTCAGCAGCTCGTCGGGCACGGCGTCACCGCCGTACGCACCACCGGGCTCTGGGCCGGCGTCGACATCGACCCGGCGCTCGGCACCGCTCGCGAGGTCTGCACGGACATGCTCGCGCTCGGGGTGCTGGCCAAGGACACGCACGGCGTGACCGTCCGGATCGCGCCGCCGCTGATGATCTCGGAGGTCGACCTCGACCACGCGGTCGACACGCTCGCCGAGGTGCTGCGAGCGCGCGCCGCCTGACGGCTAGCGTCCCCGGCATGACGGTCGTCGAGCTCGAACCGGGGCGCACGGCGCTCGCAGCCCCGGCGTTGTGCGCCCTGCGTCCCCACCTGACCCCCGACCAGGTCGTTGCTCTCGTCGACAACACCCTGCGACAAGACGGGTACCGACTCGTCGGGATCGTGCGAGACGGGGACGTGGCGGCGGTCGCGGGCTTCCGGGAGGCGCACTGCCTGGCCTGGGGCCACCACCTCTACGTCGACGACCTCTCGACGCTGCCTGCCGAGCGCGGACAGGGCCACGGGGACCGGCTCGTGGAGTGGTTGCTCGACGAGGCGCGGCGGCTCGGCTGCACCCAGCTGCACCTGGACTCCGGCGTCGGTCCCGACCGGGCCGCCGCCCACCGGCTCTACCTGCGGCACCACCTCCGGATCTCCGCCCACCACTTCCAGATGGAGCTGTGACCCTGCTGACCTGGTGACACTGCCGGTTGTTGTTCGTCCTTGTCGTGCGGTTCCCGTGAGCCGGCGGGGCACCGGCCCCGCGTCGAACCGCGCACGCCGGTGGCGGGGCAGCTCGAAGGGGTGCTGCCGCTGGACCGGCCGTCCCACCGCACGTGCTGGACGGGGTCCTGCGTGCGCCCCCAGACGACAGGGCACGGACCGTGGTACGGCCGGCGAGCCGTCCGACGACGGTACGCCGAGGCCCTGGTCAGGGGCTGAACCGGTCGTACAGGTGTTCCGGCTGAACGTCCTGGGCGTAGACGAAGGCGGGGTAGCCCGGTCGGAAGACGGCGGCCGTGATCGAACCGTCCGGGGCGGACACGATGCACTGCGCCACGGCCGCGCCGGTGGGCAGGGGCTTCCAGGGCAGCGCGGGCAGGGCGGCGTGGACGTCCTCATACGTGCTGGCGAACGCATCCTTCGGCGTGCCACCCAGCGTGGTGGCACCCTCGACGCAGAACGCGCTTGCTTGGTCTCGCGCAAATGCTTCGACGGCAGAGCGCGCTGCGAGCTCGCGCCGCAGCTCGCCCTGCTCACCGACCACGGGCTCACCGACGACCCCGGCGTCGACGACGGTCCGGTCGCCGACCGGCTGGGCCAGTTGCGCGCGGGACTCCTCCTGCGTGCCGAGACCGGGGCATGCCCCTTCGACGTAGCTCCTCGGGATCGGGACGAGGAGCACCGACACCTGCTCCGCACTTTCGTGCACCTGCACGTCGGCGCGCTGCCGGCGATCCTCCCCGACGCAGGTGTCGCCGTCCCACGACAGCACCAGCTCGCCGTCCTGCTCCCGGTAGGAGGTGACCCGTTCGGCCGCGCGCCCCCCGACCCCGATCACCCCGTCGCAGCCGCCGCTGCTGGCGAACTGCCACCCGCCCTCGGCGTCGCGCGTGAAGGCCACCGTCTCCTTGATCCCGGCCGCCCCGGTCCGTCGGCCGAAGAGCACGTGGTCCGGGGCTTGTGCCAGGACGATCCAACCGTCCGCAGGTGCGGTTTCGACCGGGCGCGCGAGGTACGCCCGCAGCGCCGCTGCCTCCGGGGTGTCCCCCTGCTCGGCCCCGGGCTTCGCGGTGAGCAGGTCGTAGCCGCCGACGCCGCCGCACGCCTGACGTGGGGCGGTGGCCAGGTCGATCGACGGGTTCGGCGGGGGATAGCCGGCGACGGTCGTGGAGCTACAGCCCGTGAGGCACGCGAGAGCGGTGACGGCCAGGGCAGCCATGGCTCGGTAGGTCACGCGTGAAGTCTCGCCGACGCTCGGGACGCCGTCTAGGGACGATCGGTTCCGGCTCGAGTCCGGGACCGCTGGCGGGTCAGCACCGGTGCCAAGGCCCGCCAGCCGAGCAGGAAGACCCCGAGCACGACCAGGGCGACGATCACGAAGGAGAACGCCACGCCCTGACCGCTGGCGACCCGGAGCAGCATCCCGACGACCACGGTGGACAGCCAGACGGTGACCCCCTCCGGCGCGAGCCGCAGCGGACGGTGCCACACCGTCGCGGCGCGCCAGCCGACGGCGAGGCCGACCAGGAACGGCCAGGCCGTGCGCGCGACGCCGAGCAGCGCCGAGCCCTCGTCGTGGTTGCGGCGACCGACGAGGACGAAGACCAGCACGAGGGCGGTGTCGAGCAGGGCGGCACGGGCCGGACGCATGTCTCCACGGTAGGTGCGCTCGGGGCGTCGTGCCGGCCGGGGCTCATGACGGACCGGTGGGTGCCTCTGCGTCCACCTGCGAGCCGGGTCCGGGCGAGATCCCCGTGATCTCGGCTCTCCGTCGCGGCGCCGAGGCGAGCGGGTGGGCGAGCTGGACGCAGATGCACCCGGGACGAGGGATGCCCCCCAGGGGTGGAGCCCAGAAAGCCGACGGACACGACGTGCGGTCCGGGTCGAGCGGCCGGAGGAGCTAGTCGACGAGGTGACGCAGCCAGCGGTCGGGTGCCTCGAGGAAGCTGCGCCAGTCGCGTACCAGGTCCAGGTCGTCGTAGGACACCTCACGCAGGCCGTGCGCGCCGACCTCCAGCAGGGTGGCGCCGGGCAGCGCGACGAGGATCGGGGAGTGCGTCGCGATCACGGCCTGCGCGCCCTCGCGGCGCAGGTCGTCCAGCGCGGCGACGAGCGTGCAGCAGGACCGGAGCGACAGCGCCGCCTCGGGCTCGTCCATGAGGAAGAAGCCGTAGCCGCGGAACCGGCTCAGGACCACCTCCAGGAAGGACTCGCCGTGGCTCATCTCGTGAAAGACCGGGTCCCGCCCGCCGGGGTTGTCCTCCAGATAGGTGTAGAGCCCGTGCATCGTCTCGGCGCGCAGGAAGTAGGCGGACGCCTTCGGCCCCGTGTTGCGGACCAGCTGCAGCACATCGGCCAGCGGTGACTCCGAGTCGCGCGTGCGGTGCAGGACGCCTTTGCCGCCTCCTTCCACCCCCAGTCCGTACGCGGCAGCCAACGCCTCGACCACGGTGGACTTGCCCGAGCCGTTCTCCCCGACGAGGAAGGTGACGCCGGGCGCGAGGTCCAGGCCGTCGGTGAGCAGCTGCGCAACGGCGGGAAGCGTGAACGGCCAGACCTG
>JBBSTR010000012.1:0-45580 GCA_038235705.1 Mycobacteriales bacterium | reverse complement strand
GCAGCCGCTGCGCGACCGCATAGCCATAGGTCTCCTCCTCGGCGACCACGGCGAGCACGCACAGCGACAACACTCCGCGCATCCACTCGCCCGGCCAGTTCTGCTCGTCCACGGCTAGACCGTACGGCTAAGTAGTCAGAAGCACAACCTACGTCGACGAGCCACCGTCGTTGCGTGGCTCACCCAGGCGGACCGGGTGCCGCCCGGGGGCGGTCCGGTCCTGGGCGGTCGGCGCGGTAGACGTAGTGCAGGGGATCATCGACCGGGTTGTCGGGTGACATCACGCCGGCCGCGACCCGCTCGAGGCCGGCCTTCTCCAACGCACGCCACGACGCCGCGTTTGCGGCCACGACCGCCACGAGCACGGCCGCGGCAGCGGGGCGGGCCGTCCAGGTGTCCTTGCCCGCTTCGGCTGGCTCAACTGGCTGGACCACGACCGTTCTCGACGCTCAGCCGGGACGCCTGAGCCCGACGCCGAGCAGAGCCAGCGCGACCACGACGACAACGAGCGCGATGGTGGCGTATCCGGCCAGGGCCAGCACCAGGCCGGAGCCGACCCCGCCCACGGTGCCGGCGAGGCCCAGCAGCAGGTCCGCGCGGCCCTGCACCGCAGCGCGGCGATGCACCGACACGGCGCCGGTGAGCAGGGAGCTGGCCGCGACCAGCGCCAGGCTCCACCCCAGTCCCAGCAGGAACAGGGCTGCGGTCAGCAGCGCCATCCCGGAGTCCGCCGCCAGCATCCCGAGGGTCCCGGCCAGTGCCAGCACGACGGCCCCGACACCGATGGTGGCGTGCGCGCCGAGCCGGTCCACGAGCATCCCGGACAGCGGTGACAGCAGATACATCCCGGCAAGGTGCGCGCTGATCACCACGCCGATCGGTCCGAGCGTGAAACCCAGCGCCACCATGTGGACCGGCGTCATCGTCATCATCGACACCATCACCAGCTGCGCGGCCACCATCGCGACCACGGCGCTGCGGGCGTCACCGCGAACCAGCAGCCGCCACGCCGAAGCCTCGTCGTCGCGGGTTTCGGTCCGATCCAAGACCGGGCCCGTCGTCACCGACAGCGCTGCCTCACGCGCCAGGAGCAGAGGGTCGGGGCGCAGCAACGTGGCGACCACGGTCGCCGCCACCGCGTAAGCGCAGAGCGAGAGCAGGAACGGCCCGGACAGCCGCGGCAGGCCCAGCGTCTCGGCGACCGCGCCCATCGGCTCCAGAAGGGTCGGGCCGGCGACGGCGCCGAAGGTGGTCGCGAACAGCACCGTGCCCGTGGCCCGCCCGCGCTGCTCGGCCGGGGCCAGGTCGGCCGCGGCGTAGCGGGCCAGCAGCCCGGTGGTGTTGCCGACCCCGAAGCACGCCATGCCCAGCAGCAGCAGGGCGAAGCTGCGGGTGGTGGCCGCGGTGACCACGATCAGGCAGCCGACGGCGCCGAGCAGATAGCCGGCGGCCAGGCCGGGGCGTCGGCCGTGGGCGCCCATCAGCCGGGCCAGCGGCAACGTCGCCAGCGCCCCGCCCAGGGTGGACAGCGCCGAGGGCAGCCCGGCCAGGGCGTCGCCGCCGAGCAGGTCACGGGCCAGCAGCGCGCCGACGGCGACGCCGGCCGCCAGACCCACGCCGCCGCACAGCTGGGTGAGGGAGAGCACCCGCACCGTACGGCGCTGCGCCTGGTCCAGGTCCGTCCCAGCCAAGACCAGGGTCACGTCAGGACGGGAATCTGCGTCATGGTCGGGCTCCTCGTGGTGGCCGTGGCCGGGGAACGAGCTGGTGGGGCTCCGTCGACCCTGCTCGCCCGGACGTGCCGCGAGGATCAGTCTGTCTCGGTGACCGATCGCTGGCACCTCGGGGGGCAGGGAGAGCGCTGCTTTCCTGTTCGCGACCCCAGCTGCGTGCTCGTCCATCCCCGAGGCAGGACCGGCGTCGGCGGTCAGTCGGGCAGGCCGCTCGCGCGCCAGGCGCCGGGGCCGGGAACGACCGGGCCGCGCATCCGGGGGCGTGACCAGAGTGACTGGACCGGCGTCGGGGCCGCAGCCCCGCCGGACCCGCGAGCGGCGACGACCGCGACCAGGGCGGCCAGCTCCTCCGGGCTCGGGTCGCCCCGGACCACCCGGAGCAGCGGCTCGCTCTCCAGGCCGGTCACAGGGGGATGTTCCCGTGCTTCTTCGGAGGCAGCGTCTGCCGCTTGCCGCGAAGCAGCCTGAGCGCCTTGGCGACCTCCTGGCGGGTCTGCGACGGCTCGATGACTGCGTCGACGAACCCGCGCTCGGCGGCGAGGTAGGGGGTGGCGAAGGTGTCCTCGTACTGCTGGATGAACTCGGCCCGGGTCGCGTCGGGGTCCTCGGAGGCGGCGATCTCCTTGCGGCGGATGATGTTGACCGCGCCCTGCGCGCCGACGACGGCGACCTGCGCCGTCGGCCAGGCCAGGTTGACGTCGGCGCCGAGGTGCTTGGACCCCATCACGACGTACGCGCCGCCGTACGCCTTGCGGGTGATGACCGTGACCTTCGGGACGGTGGCCTCGGAGTAGGCGTAGAGCAGCTTGGCGCCACGCCGGATGATCCCGGCGTGCTCCTGGCCGACGCCCGGCAGGAAGCCCGGCACGTCGCAGAAGGTGAGGATCGGGATCCCGAAGGCGTCACAGGTGCGCACGAAGCGCGCGGCCTTCTCGGAGGCGTCGATGTCGAGCGTCCCGGCGAACTGCATCGGCTGGTTCGCGACGACGCCGACGCTGCGGCCCTCGACCCGGCCGAAGCCGACCAGGATGGAGGGGGCCCACAGCTGCTGCACCTCGAGGAACTCGCTGTCGTCCAGGACCGCCTGGATGACGGTGTGCATGTCGTACGGCGCGTTGTTGCTGTCCGGGACGAAAGTATCGAGAGCGTCCAGCGGCTCCTCGGTGAGCGCGTCGATGCCGTCGTAGGACGGCGGTTCGGACAGGTTGTTGGACGGCAGGTAGCCGAGCAGGTCCTTGGTCAGCTCGAGGGCCTCGTCCTCGTTGCTGCTCATGAAGTGCGCGACGCCGCTCTTGGAGTTGTGCGTACGCGCTCCGCCGAGGTCTTCGAGCGTGACCTCCTCGCCGGTGACGGTCTTGATGACCTCCGGACCGGTGATGAACATGTGCGAGCTCTGGTCGACCATGAGCGTGAAGTCCGTCAGCGCTGGCGAATAGACGTGTCCACCTGCGCACGAGCCCAGGATGAGGCTGATCTGCGGGATCACGCCGGAGGCCATCACGTTGCGGTAGAAGATGTCGCCGTACAGCGCGAGGCCCATGATCCCTTCCTGGATCCGCGCACCGCTCCCCTCGTTGATCCCGACGATCGGCGCGCCGGTCCGCAGCGCCAGGTCCATCACCTTGCGGATCTTCTCGCCGTAGACCTCGCCCAGCGCGCCGCCGAACACCGCGCCGTCCTGGCTGAACACGATCACTGGGCGGCCGTCGACGGTGCCGTGGCCGGTGATGACGCCGTCACCGGTGGGGCGGTTCTTGTCCAGCCCGAAGTCGTGGGCGCGGTGTCGGGCGAGCGCGTCGGTCTCGACGAAGCTGCCCTCGTCCAGCAGCTGCTCGATGCGCTCGCGTGCCGTCTTCTTCCCGGCCTCGCGTCGCTTGGCGAGCACTGCCTCCGAGCCGGCGTGCAGCGACTCCTCGCGGCGGCGGCGCAGCTCGGCGAGCTTGCCCTGCGTCGTATGGATGTCTGGATCCTGGGGCAGGGCTTCAGCGGTCACGGGCCAGAGAGTATCGGGGAGGATGGGTGCATGTACGAGGACCTCGACCGCCCCCCGCTCCACGGACCCGCCCTGGCCCGAGCGCTGGCCCCGGACGGCTGGCGGGTCGAGGTGGTCCCGGAGGCCGGTTCGACGAACGCCGTCGTGGCTGCCCGGGCGGGCGAGCCGGAGGGCCTCGTCGTCGTGGCGGAGGAACAGACCGCCGGCCGGGGCCGCCTGGACCGGCAGTGGCTCTCGCCGCCGCGGGCCGGGCTGACGGTCAGCATGCTGCTCGCGGAGACCTCCTCCTGGGTGCCGTTGTGGGCGGGCGTCGCCGTCGCAAGGACGCTGCGCGAGACGGCTGGCCTGGAGACCTTCCTCAAGTGGCCCAACGACGTGCTGGTCGACGGACGCAAGATCGCGGGTCTGCTCGCCGAGCGGGTCGGCGACAAGGTCGTCCTCGGGATCGGCCTCAACGTCACGACCCGGGAGCACGAGCTGCCCCGGCCGGACGCGACGTCCGTGCTGCTCGCCGGCGGCTCGATCACCGACCGGGACCCGCTGCTGCGCGCGCTGCTGCGCAACCTCGATGCCGTGATGGTGGAACGTGCCCCGGGGGGATACCGGGCGCTGTGCAGCACGATCGGGGCCGCCGTGTCGCTGCTGCTGCCCGGCGACCGGGTCGTCCAGGGCACGGCAGACGCCGTCGACGACGACGGACGCCTCGTCGTGGACGGGGTGCCGTACGCCGCCGGCGACGTCACGCACCTGCGGCCGGGCGGCTGACCCGGGGCTACCGTCGGCGCATGACCGACCTGATGACCCTGCCGCTGACCACGCTCAGCGGGGACGCTACGACGCTCGGCGAGCTGGCGGACGGGGGTGCCCTGCTGCTGGTGAACGTCGCGAGCAGATGCGGGTTGACGCCGCAATACACCCAGCTCGAGGCGCTGCACGCGCAGACCGCAGGGCTCACCGTCGTGGGCGTGCCGTGCAACCAGTTCAACGGACAGGAGCCCGGCACTGCCGAGGAGATCGCCGAGTTCTGCAGCGCCACCTACGGGGTGAGCTTTCCGATGCTCGCCAAGACCAACGTCAACCCCGTGGACGGTGAGGGTCGGTCGCCGTTGTTCGATGCGCTCACCGCCGTTCCCGACGCCGAGGGTGCCGCAGGAGACGTGCAGTGGAACTTCGAGAAGTGGCTGGTCGGCGCCGACGGCGAGGTCCGCGCCCGGTTCCGTCCCCTGACCGCGCCGGACGACCCGGCGGTCACCGAGGCCGTCGCTCAGCTGACCGGTTGACGGGAGCGCTTTCCGGCGTGACGGGCAGCAGCCCGGTCACCCGGGGTGCGCTCGGCCGCGTCTCACGGTGAACGGGCTGCCGGCCCCGGGAGCTGCGCCAGCCCATCGGACGGGTCGTGCCGGCCCTCGGGCGGGTCGATCAGCCAGACTTTCTCGGGGTTGCGTCCCCACGGCCCGGCCAGGACATGATCAAGAGGGACTGGACGTCGCGACTCGCCGGCGTGTCGCGACGCCTACGCCCCGGTGATCATGAACGGTCAGTCGGTGTGAGCCCAGACCCACTTGCGGTAGCCCCAGAACCGAAAGGCCGTGCCGAGCACCAGCCCGAATCCGTACGAGGCCACGTTGTCGGCGAGCCGGCTCGTCAGGTCCAGCACGTAGTGCGAGAACCCGAGGCACACCAGCGCGATCGCGAGCCCCCCGGCGTTGATCACGAAGAACTCGACGTACTCCCGGTGCAGCGCCCGCTTGGACCGTGCGTTGAACGACCACTGCCGGTTGAGCACGAACGCGTTGGTGGTCGACACCACGGCCGAGATCGCCTTCGCCGTGAGCGGCTTGTCGGGCATCACGGTGTGCAGCAGCAGGTTGAAGACCGCCAGGTCGATGATCAGGCTCGCCAGCCCGACGAGCCCGAACTTCATCAGCTCGGGCAGCGCGCCACGCACCCTGTCGACCACCCCGACCGTCACGAGCCAAGGCTAGGTCGCAGCGAGCCGTCGCGTCGTGGCACGCTCGCACGGTGACTGATGACAACCGCCCGTACGTCCCCGCCTGGATCGAGCTGGAAGGGGTCGCGAACGCGCGTGACGTCGGCGGGCTGCCGACGATCGACGGGCGGACCACGAGGTCCGGCGTGCTGCTGCGCAGCGGCAACCTGCAGCGGGCCACCCCGGGGGACGTGAAGGTCCTCCTCGAGGGGCTCAGGCTCGGCACGGTGCTGGACCTGCGCACCGACGCCGAGCGGCACCTCGAGGGGCCGACGGTGCTGGCCGACAAGGTCGCGCACCGCGAGCTGACCTTGATCCCGCACAACCGGGGCGAGAGCGACGAGGACGAGGTCGACAGGGTCAGCAAGGTGATCGAGCAGGCCGTCCCGACGCGGCCGTCCACCCCGGTCAGCCGCGACAGGTGGCAGGTGGACCCGGACGACCGGAACGACATGACGGGGCCCTACCTGGGCTACATCCGTGACCTGCCGGACAACCTCGCGGAGGCGATCCGGGTCATCGCCGACCCGGCTTCGGGGCCCGTCCTGGTGCACTGCGCCGCCGGCAAGGACCGCACGGGGACGGTCGTGGCGCTCGCCCTGTCGCTGGCCGGGGTGACCCGCGAGGCTGTCGTCGCGGACTACGCAGCCTCGGCGGACCGGATCGACGACGTGCTGAGGAGTCTTCAGGGCTCCGGCACCTACGGCGACGACCTGGCCGACGTCACGGTCGACGCGATCATGCCGCAGGCATCGTCGATGGAGCGCTTCCTCGACACGGTCGACGCCGAGTACGGCGGGGTGCACGGGCTCGCGATGAGCCTCGGGGTCGACGAGGAGACCGTCGCCCGCCTCGCCGCCCGCCTCGTGGGCACCTCCCGCTAGCGTTCAGTCTCGTGACGCTGAGGGCATCGACCGGGCTTCCCGTCGTCGGCATGATCGGTGGCGGGCAGCTGTCCCGGATGACGCACCAGGCGGCGATCGGGCTCGGGCTGTCTTTGCGGGTGCTTGCCGACGAGGCCCACGACAGCGCCGCCCTGGTCGCCCACGGGGTCGTCGTCGGCAACCACGAGAGCTTGCCGAGCCTGATGGCCTTCGCGGCCGAGAACGAGGTCACGACCTTCGACCACGAGCATGTGCCGGAGGACCTCGTACGCGCGCTCGAGGAGGCCGGTCACACCGTGCTCCCCGGCAGCCGTGCGCTGCGGCACGCACAGGACAAGCTCGTCATGCGCGAGCGGCTGGCGGGCATGGGGATCCGGGTCCCGGCGTTCACCCCGGTCGCCTGCCTGCGTGACGTCGAGGGGTTCGCCGCGCGGGTCGGCTGGCCCCTGGTGCTCAAGGCAGCGACCGGCGGCTACGACGGGCGCGGGGTCTGGGTCGTGGAGGACACCGCCCAGGCCCGCGAGCTGCTCGAGGCCGGGATCCGGCTGATGGCCGAGGAGAAGGTGGAGATCGTCCGTGAGCTGGCGGCGCTCGTCGCCCGATCGCCCGGCGGTCAGGGCGCCGCCTACCCGGTCGTCGAGACGGTGCAGCAGGACGGGATCTGCGTCGAGGTCGTCGCCCCCGCGCCCGGGCTCTCCGAGGACGCCGCGACAGAGGCCCAGCAGCTGGCGCTGCGGCTGGCCGACGAGCTGGACGTGGTCGGGCTGCTGGCCGTCGAGCTGTTCGAGACCGCGGACGGGCTGGTCGTCAACGAGCTGGCGATGCGTCCGCACAACAGCGGCCACTGGACGATCGAGGGTGCGCGGACCTCGCAGTTCGAGCAGCACCTTCGAGCGGTGCTCGACTACCCGATGGGCACCACCTCGCTGACCGCACCGTGGGTCGTGATGGCCAACGTGCTCGGCGGCGAGGGCGAGCCGGACCTCGACCGTCGGCTGCACATGCTGTGGGGGCGCGACCCGGGGCTCAAGGTCCACCTGTACGGCAAGCAGGTGCGTCCGGGCCGCAAGATCGGGCACGTCACCGCGCTCGGGGACGACCTCGCCGAGACCCGCCGCCGCGCCACCGAGGGTGCCGCTCATCTGAGGGACGGCCGATGGTGCCACTAGTCGCCGTCATCATGGGCAGCGACTCGGACTGGCCCACGATGTCGGCCGCCGCCGAGGCGCTGGCGGAGTTCGAGGTGCCCTATGAGGTGCGCGTGCTCTCGGCCCACCGCACCCCGCACGACATGCTGACCTGGGCCTCGGCGGCGGCCGGCCGCGGGCTGCGCGTCGTGATCGCCGGCGCCGGCGGTGCGGCTCACCTGCCCGGCATGGTCGCCTCGGCGACCCCGCTTCCGGTGGTCGGGGTGCCCGTACCGCTGAAGCACCTGGACGGGCTCGACTCGCTGCTGTCGATCGTGCAGATGCCGGCCGGCGTCCCGGTGGCCACCGTGTCGGTGGGCGGAGCCCGCAACGCCGGCCTGCTCGCCGTCCGCATCCTGGCCTCCGGCGACGCTGCCCTGACCGCCCGGATGCTGACGTTCCAGACCGAGCTGGCCGACTCGGCCCGCGCCAAGGACGCCACCCTGCAGGCCCACCTCTAGAACGTCGGTGATCTTGGCCGGCGTTTCGGCGCCAAGATCACCGAAGCAAGGTGTGGCAGGGTCTCAACGTGCCCCGGTTGATGCTCGACGCGTTCTGGGACTCCCGGCGCGCGTTGCATGCCGACGAGCTGTGTCGACGGGGCCGTGCGGACTGCCGTCCTTCTCTGCACTGACGGCTCCCGGGAGGGTTCCTCCTGTCGTGCGGTCCCGGACGTCCTCCCCGCGACCTCAAGGAGTTTTCATGACCGTCACCGACGACCTGCTCGCGAACGCCCAGACCTACGCCGCGTCCTTCGACAAGGGATCGCTCCCGCTGCCGCCGGCGAAGCATGTCGCCGTCCTGGCCTGCATGGATGCGCGGCTCAACCCGTACGGCCTGCTGGGTCTGGCCGAGGGCGACGCGCACGTGATCCGGAACGCGGGCGGTGTCGTCACGCAGGACGAGCTGCGCTCGCTCGCGATCAGTCAGCGCCTGCTCGGCACCACCGAGATCATCCTGATCCACCACACCGACTGCGGGATGCTGACCTTCACCGACGACGCCTTCAGGCAGCAGATCCTGGACGACACCGGGATCAAGCCCGCTTGGGCGGCGGAGTCGTTCACCGATCTCGATGTCGACGTGAGGCAGAGCATCTCGCGGATCCATGCCGAGCCGTCGATCCCGCTCAAGGGCTCCGTGCGCGGTTTCGTCTACGACGTGACAGACGGGACGTTGCGCGAGGTCGCCTAGGACGTTGGTGATCTTGGCCGGCGTTTCGGCGCCAAGATCACCAACGTCGGGGAGTCACTGGACCGGGGTCGTGCTGAACTCGGCCAGGTCCGGCTCCCGGGTCATGGCGCGGTAGTCGACGATCCGCCACGGCAACGCCGTGACGACGCGGCCGGCCGCGTTGCGGTACCAGTTCGACATTCCCGGGTGCGTCCAGATCATCGCGGCGTGTGCGGCGTCGACCCGGCGGGTGTAGTCCTCGGCGACCTCGGGGCGCACCTCGACCGCTGAGAGCCGGTCGCGGACCAGGGTGCGGACCGTGGCTACCAGGTAGTCCACCTGGTACTCGCTGATCGTGATCGCGCTGCCCCCGTGGCCGAGCGCCGTGCCGGGGCCGAGCAGCAGGAACAGGTTCGGGAAGTCGGGCACCGTGATCCCCAGGTGAGCGGTCGCATCTTCCGGCCCCCACTGCTCGGCCAGCGGGACCCCGGAGCGCCCACGGACCTGCATCGGGGCCAGGAAGCTGCGGGCCTGGAAGCCGGTGCACAGCACGATCACGTCCGCCTCGTGCTCGTCACCGGCGCTGTCCCGGAGCCCGGCGGGTGTGAAGGCCACGGCCCGCTCGGTCACCAGCTCGACGTGATCGCGGCGCAGCGCCGCGAACCAGCCGTTGTCCAGCAGCATCCGTTTGCCGAACGCCGGGTAGCTCGGCAGGGCCTTGTCCACCAGGTCCGGTCGACCGGCGAGCTGCTCCTGGAGGTAGTTCGTGAAGAAGCGGCGGTGCCCGTCGTTGCTCGCGTTGACCGACCGGGTCGGCTCGGTCCAGTCCGGGTCGACCTGCAGGCTCGGGTGGACCTTGTCGTTGAAGGTCCAGGCCAGTCGCACGCGATACCACTCGCGGTAGAACGGCACCTCCCGCATCAGCAGGTGGACGTCGTCGCCGACCGGGGCGAAGTAGTCACCGTTCGGAGCGATCCACTGCGGTGAGCGCTGGAGCACCGTCAGCCGGGCGACCCGGTCCACGATCGCGGGCACGATCTGCATGGCGCTCGCCCCGGTGCCGACGACGACGACCCGCTGATCGGTCACGTCGAGGTCCGCCGGCCACCGGGCGGAGTGGAACACCTGCCCCCCGAACTCGGCTCGCCCCGGCAGCTTCGGCTCCTGCGGCCGGTTGAGCACGCCGGTCGCGCTGATCAGCAGGTTTGCCTCGTACGCCAGACCGGCCGTCGTCGTGAGCGTCCAGGCCTTCGAGACGTCGTCCCAGTCGGCGCGGGCCACCTCCGTCGCGAAATGCACCATCGGGCGTACGTCATGCTCGTCCGCGACCGAGCGCAGGTAGGCCTGCACCTCGTCGCGCTTGCCGAAGTGGGTCTCCCAGTCTCTCGGGTGGTAGGAGAGCGAATACAGGTGGCTCGGGGTGTCGACGCCGGCGCCCGGGTAGCCGTTCTCCAGCCAGGTGCCGCCGACGTCGTCGTTCTTCTCCAGCACGGTCACCCGCACGCCGAGGGCCCGCAGCCGGATCGCCGCGTTCATCCCGGAGACGCCGGCGCCGATCACCAGCGCGCTGAGCCGCTCTGCGCCGGGCTCGGGCGTGGTCGGCGCGGGGGGCGCAAGGATCTCCGCCATGACCGGCTCGTACTCGGACGGGACAGGCTCGCCCATCGCGACGCGAAGCAGCTCGACGAGGGCGTCCCCGCGCGGCTCCGGCACAGCGACCGGTGCCCCGTCGGCCCACGCCACGACTGCCCGCAGCAGCGCCTCTCGGAGCTCCTGCTGGGCGTCGGCGGACAGGCCTGCCGCGTTGTCCACCTCCAGCCCGCGACTGCGGCCCGGGCGGTAGGGGGGCTCGAGCCAACGGCGTTCCCCGGTCAGCTGGAAGAGCACGGCGACGGCGGTGGGCAGGTGGGCGGCCTGCAGCGCGCCGGCGAGCCGCTCGGGGTCGAGCGCGTCCGGTCGGGTCGGTTCGGCCACGGTCGTTCCTCCTGCCGGACGGTGCGCCGGCCTTGACGTGTGTCTCAGATCACAGCATGCTGCGGGCACCAACCTAACCACGGATAGGACGGACGCGCGATGGAGCTCAGCGAGGCGATGCGGACCACCGGCACCTGCCGCTACTACGAGGACCGGGAGGTGCCTGACGACGTGCTGCGCCAGGCCTTCGAGGTGGCTCGCTTTGGGCCGCAGGGTGGCAACCGTCAACCGGTCCGGTGGATCGTGGTGCGGGACCCGGCGATCAAGCAGGCGCTCGCCGACCTCTACCTGCCGCTGTGGAAGGGCTACTTCGACGGGATCGCCACCGGCGACGTGCAGGTCGGCGCCCTGCCCAAGGCGGTGACCGACGCCGACGCGTTCGCCGAGCACCTGGCCGAGGTGCCTGTGCTGCTGGTGCTGTGCGCGGAGACCGACGGTCTGCACCCAACCGACACCGAGCTCGGGCGGCTCTCGATCGTCGGAGGCGCCTCGGTCTACCCGACGATGCAGAACCTCTGTCTCGCGCTGCGCGAGCAGGGCGTGGCCACCGCCGTCACGACGCTGCTGTGCATCCAGGAACCGGCTGTGCGCGAGCTGCTCGCGATCCCGGACAACTTCATCACCGCAGCCTGCGTGGCCGTCGGCTACCCCGAGCGGGGCTTCCCCACCAAGCTCAGCCGCAGCCCGGTCGAAGACATCGTCTCGCTCGACCGCTTCGGTGCGCCGCTGTTCGCTCCGGCATGACGGGTCGCTCCGGCATGACGGGTCACCCCGGCACGACCCGCGAGCTGGCCGAGCAGCACCGTACGACGCTGGGCCGTTCCACCTTGGGCGACCAGCTGCGTCGGCACGCCCTGAACCAGCCGGACAAGGTCGCCGTCGTCAGCCACGGCGCCGACGGGTCGCGTCGCCAGGTCACGTACGGCGAGCTGGACCGGATGGCGAACCGCGCCGCGCACGGGCTGTCTGCCCTCGGGGTCGGACGGGGTGACCGGGTGGCGGTGATGGCCAAGAACCGGGTCGAGACCCTCGCGCTCTACTACGGCGCCCTCAAGCTCGGGGCTGCGTTCACGGGCGTCAACACGATGTACGGCGCGGCGGAGGTGCGGCAGCAGGTCGCGCACGCCGAGCCACGGGTCCTGCTGGTGGGCGCCGAGTCGATGGCTGTCGCGGCCGAGGCGACGGACGGCTCGGACGTCGTGCGGGTCGCCCTGGACGGCACGGTGCCGGACTGGGTGTCCTACGACGCGATGGTCGCCGACGTGCCGGACACCGAGCCCGAGACCGACGTCGACGAGCTGGACGTGGCGATGCTCGTCTACACCAGCGGCACCGAGGCAGCGCCGAAGGGGGTGATGATCCAGCACCGCAACTACCTCACCTCGACCGCGCCCGCATGGAGCTGGGGGGTCCGGACCGGCCCGGACGACGTGTGGCTGTTCGTCATGCCGCTGCACACCATCGCCGGGCTGGGCTCGATGACGACGCTGCTGATGATGGGCGCGACGCTGGTGCTGCCCGCCTCCGTCGAGGCCGGTGCGGCCCTGGCCCTGATCCAGACCGAGGGCATCAACGTGATCGCCCAGACCCCGACGTTCTACCTCGCCCTCGCCGGTCACGAGAGCTTCGGGAGTGCCACGGTCGGGTCGGTGCGGCAGTGCATGACGTACGGCGGGCAGGTGTCCCCGGTGGCGATCGACGCCTGGGCCAAGGCGTGCCCAGGCGTGACCTGGGGGACCTACTGGGGCCAGTCCGAGCTGTCCCAGCTCGGCTCGGTCGGCTGGTTCACCACGCTGGAGGACGTGCCGGACGGCGACCCGACCTGGATCGGCAAGCCGGTCACGCACCTCGAGGTCCGGGTGGTGGACGCCGACGGCCATGACGCCGAGCTGGGTGAGCTGTGGTGCCGCTCGCCGTCGGTGATGCTCGGCTACTACAAGGATCCCGAGCGCACGGCGGCCGTGTTCGAGGGCGGCTGGGTGCACACCGGCGACATGGTGCGCAGGGACGCCGCGGGCAACCTGTTCTTCCACGACCGCATCAAGGACATGATCAAGACCGGCGGCATGAACGTGTCCTCCCAGGAGGTCGAACGGGTGCTGCACACCCATCCCGACGTGCTGCGCGCCGCCGTCGTCGGGCTGGCCGACGACTACTGGTCGGAGGCGGTCACCGCGTTCGTGATCCCCAAGGCCGGCGTCACGCTGCAGCCGGACGAAGTGATCGCGTTCTGCCGCAGCGACCTCGCCGCGTACAAGACGCCGAAGGCGGTCCACGTCGTCGCCGAGCTGCCGGTCGACGCGCAGGGCAAGATCCTCAAGCGCGAGCTGAGGCGGCAGGGCGGGTGAGCCTGCCGGCCCGTCCCGCCGGCGCCACCCGTGAGCTGATCGCCCGCGCCGCGGCGGGCCTGTTCGCCTCCGACGGCTACCACGACGTCGGGATCCGCGAGGTCGCCGCCGCGCTGGGGATGCGTGGCCCCAGCATCTACCACCACTTCGCCTCCAAGGAGGAGATCCTCTACGCGATCTGCCTGACCGTCACGCGAGAGCCGGTGCTGGAGCAGCTGCCGCTTCTCGACGCGGCCGGCACGCCGGCCTCGCGGCTGCGCGCCCTGGCCCGCGGCCACGTGCTGCACCTGACCCGGCGCCAGGTCGAGCACCTGGTCGGTCGGCACGAGATGTCGGCGCTCAACCCCGCTCACCGTGCGGAGATCGATGACCACCGGCGCTTCTACCACCGCCGCGTACGAGACACCATCGCCGCCGGGGTGGCCGCGGGGCAGCTCACGGTCGTGGACGCCGACCTGGCGACCTTCGCGATGCTCGACATGCTGAACGGGACGAGCAGCTGGTTCCGGTCGGACGGGCCGGTCCACGCGGAGGCTCTGGCTGACGCCTACGCCGAGCTGGCCGTGGGAGGACTGCTCGGCGCGAGACGTCCCTGACGAGGCTTCAGAACGTTGATGATCTTGACTGGGGTTTCCTGGCCAAGATCACCGACGGGCGTTACGCAAGCGCGTCGAAGCGGTCGCGCAGGGCGGTGAGGTCGCGCCGTCGCTGCTCGTAGCTCGCGCCGACGCCGAGCAGGATCGCGCCGAGGACGGCGAGAACGGTCCAGCGGGGGAGCGCGCTCACGTACGGCGAGAGCAGGTGCAGCGCGTCCGCGCCCAGCACCACGGCGCCGACGGCGAGCGGGGCGCGGAGCCGGGCACGGGCGCCGACCAGCAGCACCGTCACGGCGCCGACGGCCAGGAGCAGCCCGCGGGTCGGGACGGTGTCCTCGAGCGCCGCCAGCAGGCTCGGGACCAGCAGGAGGATGAGCCCCGGCCCGTACGCCGCGGTGCTCGACGTGCTCGGCACCTGCCGGCGGCGCAGGTGCCCGAGGACCAGGGCGAGCAGCGCGACGGGCAGCACGTACGGTTCGGGGGCACTGACGCCGGCGTCCGCGAGGCGCACCCAGGAGGACCCGCTCAGCAGCAGCGCGCCGACCGGGGCGAGCGGCCGACGGTCGTGGCGGAGTGCCCCGGCCAGGGCGACCAGCCCAAGCCCGGCGAGCGTCCAGGAGAGCCAGCCGGTGTCGGGCAGCGCCAGGCCGACGGCCAGCACGGCAGTGACGGCGGCCGAGCCCGCGAGCGCCTCGCGGCAGGCCCGCAGCTGCGGGACGGCCGACGAGACCCAGGAGGCCAGCGCGACCAGGGCGGCGACGACCACGACCAGCAGCGCGCCGGTCTGTTCGGCGGCAAGCCCGGCGGCGGCGGCGTACGCGCTCGCTGTGGCGGTGAGCAGCAGAGCGCACACGCCGGCCGCGACCGGGCGGCGCCGCAGCACGGCCAGGGTGACGGCGACCGCGAGCAGGACCGGCACCACCGCCAGCGTCGCCGTGCGGTCGGCCAGCGACCAGGCCAGCGCCAGCGCCCCGACCGCCGAGCCGGCGACCGAGAGCGCCGTCCGGTCCGCGGCCAGCAGCGCCGCCGTCGTCGCGGTGAGAGCGACGACGACCACGACGTACGGCAGGGTGAGCGCGAACGGTGCGAGCGCCAGGGCCGACACCAGCCCGACCGGGGCCGCCACCCAGACCCACCGGGCCTGGCCCGCCAGCACCAGGGCCCCGGCCACGGAGAGCGTGGCGGCGACGAGCACGAGCAGCACGCCGACGGTCATCCCGCTCACGTCGCCGTACGTGCCGACGAGCAGGGCCGCGCCCCGCCAGGGGCCGTTCAGAGTGACGAACGGGGCGGCGAGCGCCGTGAGCGCCGCCTCCGCCACGGTGGCCGCCGCGAGGCCGATCAGCAGGAACGAGCCCTTTCTGGTCCCGCGCCCGGCTGTCGGCAGCCGGGTCGCGACGACGGCCGCCACAGCGGCCACGGCGAGCGCCACCAGCGCCAGCCCCGCGTCGGTCAGCTGGTCCTGCACCAGGGTGACAGCGCCTGCGGCGAGCAGCAGGACCGTGAAGGCGGTGAGCGCCGTACGCCCGGGGCGTGACCACCGAGCGCCGCAGGCGGCCAGGCCGGCCCAGAGCAGCACGACCGATGCACCGCGCAGCCCGGGCTCCGTCGTCTCGGCGAGGACGGTGAGCCCCAGCAGCGCCATGACGCCGGTCAGCGACAGCGAGACCCGGACGGTGACGACCCGGGTGGCGAGGGCATCGGCCGCGGTGAGCCCGGCCAGCACGACCGCCGCGGGGGCACCGCTGACCTCGCCGGCGGCCAGGGACAGGAACACGGTCAGCTGCAGCAGGACGAGCGCCGCGGGGCGCGGGCCGCGGAGCACGCCGACGCGGTCGCGCACGGCCACGTCGCCGCCGATGACCAGGAGCATCAGCACCCCGGCGGAGATCGCGGCGTAGGTGGTTCCCCCGAGACCCGCGCCCAGACCGAGGGTGCGCAGCCCGTACGCGTCCAGCGCCCCGAGCGCCAGCGCGACCGCACCGGCCGCCTCGGCCGTGGCCGACATCCCGAGACGCAGCAGCGCCGGCGCGGCCAGCAGCGAGAGCACGGTCAGCACGGCGAGGACGACGGCCCGACCGGAGGCTCCGAGCAGGTCGTACGTCACCGTCCCGAAGACCGTCGCCGCGACCGCGAGCAGCAGCGCACCCAGGCCGAGCAGGGTGTTCTGCGGGGACCGGGTGCGGTCTCGAGCAGGCAGCGGGACCGGCTCCTCGGCCGCGAGCGAGGGACGGGACAGCGCCTCGAGAAGGTGCTCCCGCTCGGACAGCAGTGCCTGCCGCCGGCCGGGCAGACCGGCCAGCTCGGTGTCGACCGCCCAGAGCCGGGCGGCGTGCGGACCGACGAGGTGCAGACCGCAGGACAGGCACCGCTGCTGCGACAGCGGGCTCGTGCAGCGGGGACAGACGAGAGGATCGGGGTTCATGGACCCACCGTCGGCCACCGCGCCCGGCGGGGCCTGAGCAGACCTACCTAGGATGGGTGGCATGAATGACGCCTTCTCCCTGTACGGGCTGCCCGAGGAGCACCACCTGCTGCGGCAGAGCGTGCGTGAGCTGGCCGAGGACGTGATCGCGCCGCGCGCCGCCGAGATCGACGAGAAGGCCGAATATCCCTGGGACGTGCACGAGGCGCTCAAGCGCGCCGACCTGCTCGCGATCCACGTCCCCGAGGAGTACGGGGGAGCCGGGGCCGACGCGATCGCCCACTGCATCGTCCTGGAGGAGGTCGCCCGGGTGTGCGCCTCCTCGAGCCTGATCCCGCTGGTCAACAAGCTCGGCACGATGGGGATCATCCTGTCCGGCGGCGACGAGCTCAAGCAGCAGTACCTGCCGATGGTGGCCTCGGGGGAAGCGACGTTCTCCTACGCCTTGTCCGAGCGGGAGGCTGGCTCGGACGCGGCGGCGATGAAGACCCGGGCGGTGCGCGACGGGGATGCGTACGTTCTGAACGGTACGAAGTGCTGGATCTCCGGCGCGGGCGTCAACACGCACTACACGGTCATGGCGGTGACCGACCCGGCGCGCGGGTCGCACGGGATCTCGGCGTTCGTCGTGGAGGCGAGCGACGAGGGCTTCTCGGTCGGCACCCCGGAGCGCAAGCTCGGCATCAAGGGCTCGCCGACCCGGGAGATCTACTTCGAGGACTGCCGCATCCCGGCGTCCCGGAGGATCGGTGAGGAAGGCACCGGGTTCACGACGGCGCTGACGACGCTCGACCACACCCGGCTGAGCATCGGTGCGCAGGCGGTCGGGATCGCGCAGGGCGCGCTGGACGCGGCGGTTGCCTACACCAAGGAACGACGACAGTTCGGCAAGGCGATCGCGGAGTTCCAGGGCATGCAGTTCCTGCTCGCCGACATGGCGATGAAGGTCGAGGCGTCCCGACACCTGGTCTATGCAGCGGCGGGCAAGGCTGAGCGGGGCGACCCGGACATGACGTTCGCCAGCTCGGCCGCGAAGTGCTTCGCCTCCGACACCGCGATGAGCGTCACGGTCGACGCGGTCCAGGCCTTCGGTGGCTACGGCTTCACCAAGGACTTCCCGGTGGAGCGGATGATGCGCGATGCCAAGATCACCCAGATCTACGAGGGCACCAACCAGATCCAGCGCATGGTGATGGCGCGCCAGCTGCTGAAGTAGGCGCCGGTTGCTCCGGTGTGTGCGCAACGGGGTGAGGTCTTCCACACCACCCCTTCGGCTCTACGCTTCGGGCCTGTGCAGCGCCGAGACAGGGAGGGTCACACCCCTCTCCCCGAAGGACCTGAGATGGCCGTCCAGCTTGCCGAACCCGCCGCAGACGTCGAGAGCGACGCCACGTTCCGCCTGCTCGCAGCAGGCATCCCTCTGACGCTGCTGCTGGACCTGGCGATCGGCCCCGACTCCGCGCAGCTGTTCACCGACGAGCGCGCCGACGTCGCCTGGCTCTGCTCGCCGCGACTCGCGGGCTAGGCGCCGGTACGGGGGAGGCTGCCGCCGTCGACCGTGACCCCCTCCGAGGCGAGCTGCTCGGCGGTCGGCGGCACGCCGGGGCAGAGCAGCACGGAGGCGCCGGCGGCGAGCGCGGTGAGCAGCTCCGGCAGGCAGTGGACCAGGCCTCGGTCGATCAGCACCCGGTCGTCCGGGCCGAGGCCGGACCCGAACGGCTCAACCGTCGCGCCGCCCACCTCGACGAGACCGTTGTGAGGGCCTCGGTAGTGGTCGCCGTGCACGGGCAGCTCCTCGCCGGCGTCCAGCACCATCTGCGGCAGACCCGTGGGGCCGGCGGCCCGGCCGCCGAACGGGGCGAGCGAGACCGCCACGACCTCGTCGACCACGTCGAGGGCTGCCGCTGACTGATCTGCGGTGGTGAAGGCCAGCGCGCACCCGTCCAGGTCGGCGACCGCACCGGCGACGACGGCGGTGGCGCCGGTGCTCGTGATCCCGAGCAACAGCGTGATCGCCTGCCAGTGCAGCGGCAGGAGCACCCCGACCCGGTCCGGGCTGCCCTGGGCCTCGAGGAAGTTTGCCGTCTTCGCCGCCCAGTTGGCGGCCGTGGCCCCGGACAGCTCGACCCGCACGGGCCCGTCGAGCAGGGTGAGCAGCGGCTGGGCCGGGTCCCGAGGACCCAGCAGCCCGGTCAGTCGACGCACCCGTCGTCGGCCGCCGTCACGAGCGGCGCGGCGGCGGCGGGGGCTTCGGTGGGCGCGGTGCCGGGGGCGGTGACGCTGACCGCGACGGTGCCCGTGTAGCCCGAGCCGACGACCAGCTCCAGGGTGCTGCCGAGCGTCGGGTCGAGCTGCGTCGTGGCGCCGGGGACGGCAGCGGCGAGCGTCCGCGCGCTGTCGGCCTTGTCGGGCCCGTAGCGCACGACGCTGCCGGTGGCCCCTGACCCGCGGTTGCCCGGGGTCGACGTGATCGAGAAGCCTCGCTGGACGAGGTCGGCGACGACGCGGGAGCCGAGGCCCTGGGTGCCTGCGGCGTTGAGCACGTCGACCTTGACGGCACCTGGCTCGACCGTCAGCGGTCCGGCCGCGGGGTCGGTCACGGCCGGCCTCGGGGTAGCCCCCGTCAGCTGTGCGGGGGGCTGGTCCAGCCGCAGCTCGGTGAACAGCGCGCGTGCCTTCGTGTCGTCGAGCAGCACGACGCTGGCCCTGGCCAGGTCAGGGGTGGGCAGGCGAGCGTCAGCGTTCTTGATCGGGACCGTGGTGAACGCGACAGCGCCGGAGCCGACGCCCTTGAACTGCCGGGCGAGGCCGAGCAGGTCGGTCCCGGTCAGGTCCTGGTCGACGGTGACGCTGGCCGTGGCGGCGTTGAGGAAGCTGTTCAGCTTGCCGGGGTTGGTCAGCGTGCCGGCACTGAGCACCTTGTGGACCAACGAGCCGATGAAGGCCTGCTGACGCTTGATCCGGCCCAGGTCGCCGCCGGGCAGGCTGTGGCGCTGTCGCACGAACTGCAGCGCCTCGGCGCCCCGCAGCGTCTGCACCCCGGCCTTGAGGTTGATCCCGGTGTAGCTGTCCTTGGCCGGCTTGGAGAGGCACACCGTGACCCCGCCGACCGCGTCGACCATGGACTGGAACCCGGCGAAGTCGATCGTGATCTGGTTGTCGATCCGGATCCCGGTCAGGTTCTCCAGGGTGGCGACCAGCAGCGGCGTGCCGCCCTCGGAGAGCGCAGCGTTGATCTTGTCCATGTGCTCGGGGGTGCGGACGCCGGTCTGGGCGTCGGTGAAGGCTGGGATCGACACGTAGCTGTCGCGCGGGAAGGAGACCAGCTGTGCGGCCGAGTCGTCACCGTAGAGGTGGGCCAGGATGATCGTGTCGGCGCGCTGCCCGGTCGTGAGCTCCTTGCCGGTGCCCTGGAACTCGTCGCCGGTCGTGGCGCGGGTGTCGGACCCGATCAGCAGCACGTTGCGCGCACCGCCGGGCGCCTCGGGCGGCGCAGCGACGTCGGTGGGGCGGATCAGGCCGGGCTCACGGCTGATCTGCCCGTCGTACTTGGCGTAGAGCGCCCACCCCACCCCGGACGTCGCCAGGACGGCGACCGACACGGTGGCCGCGACCACGGACAGGGCCCGCCCGAACCGGGCGGCACGCCGACCGGGAGCGGTCACCCTGCGTGACCCGGGACCTGCGGGTGTCCGGTCAGGGCGTCCCCGAGGGTTCAGCTCTGGCGGCAGGAGAGGCTCGCCCTCACCGGCCGGGGGCAGGGTCAGTTGACGCACCCCGCGTCGGCGGCGGTGGTGAGCGGTGCGGGGCCGCCCGGGGCGGGGGTGGGTGCGGCGCTCGGGGCGGTGACACTGACCGCGACGGCGCCCGTGTAGTCGGAGCCGACGACCAGCTCGAGCGTGCTGCCGAGCGTGGGGTCGAGCTCGAGCGTGGCGCCGGGGACGGCAGCGGCGACCGTCCGGGCGGAGTCGGCCTTGTCCGGTCCGTAGCGCACGACGGTGCCGGTGGCGCCCGACCCCCGGTTACCGGCGGCCGACGGCACGGAAAAGCCACGCTTGACGAGGTCGCCGGCGACGCGGGAGCCGAGCCCCCGGGTGCCTGCGCCGTTGAGGACGTCGACCTTGATCGACGCGGGCTTCACGATGAGCGCCTCGGCCGCAGGGGTGGTCGGGGCCGGGGCAGGCGCGGTCAGCTGAGCAGGAGCCGTGTCCGTGCGCAGCTGGGTGAACAGCACGTCGGCCTTCGGCTTGTCGATCAGCACCACGTCGGAGTTGCCGGCCGAGGTGGGACGGGAGGCGCCGAGGTCGGTGATGGGGATCGTGGTGAAGGCGACCCCGCCCGAACCGACGTTCTTGAGCTGCCGCGCCAGGTCCAGCAGCTCGTTACCGCTGAACCCGTCGTCGACGGACACGTTCGCGGTCGCCTGGTTGAGGAAGTCGTTGAGCCGGCCAGGGTTGGTCAGCGTGCCCGCGCTGAGCACCTTGCGCACGAGCGAGCCGATGAAGGCTTGCTGCCGTCCGATCCGGTCCAGGTCACCACGCGGCAGCTGATGACGCTGCCGGACGAAGGCCAGCGCCTGGGCGCCCCGCACCGTCTGCCGCCCGGCCGGCAGGTCGATCCCGGAGAACGGTTCCTTGGCGGCGGCCTTGAGGCAGACCTCCACCCCCCCCACCGCGTCGACCATGGACTGGAAGCCCGCGAAGTCGATGGTGACCTGGTTGTCGATGCGCACGCGCGTCAGCTGCTCGAGCGTCGCCACCAGGAGCGGGACGCCGCCCTCGGACAGCGCCGAGTTGATCTTGTCCATGTGGTCCGGGGTGCGGACGCCGGTCTTCGGGTCGGTGTGGGCCGGGATCTGGACATAGCTGTCACGCGGGAAGGAGACCAGCTGCGCGGCCTGGTCGTTGCCATAGATGTGGGCGAGGATGATCGTGTCGGCGCGCTGGCCGGCCGTGAAGTCCTTGCCCTTGCCCTGGAACTGCTTGCCGGTGGTCGCCCGGGTGTCCGAACCGATCAGCAGGACGTTGCGGGCGCCACCCGGCGATGCCGGAGGCGCGGCGGTCCCGGACGGCCGCAGCGGCCCGATGCGGTTGATCTGTCCGTCGTACTTGGCGTACAGCGCGTAGCCGACCCCTGACGTGGCGAGGATCGCCACCGAGACGGTGGCCGCGACCACCGAGACGGCGCGCCCGACGCGGCCCGCGGACACGTGACCCCCGGTCGCCGGCAGGACCTGACGAGACCCGCCGCGGGCCTCGGGCCGGGCCGGGCGGGAGCGGGTGCCACGACCCCGTGGGTTCAGCTCGGGCGGCAGGACCGGCTCACCCGTGCCCGTCGGTGGCAGGTGCTCCGGGCCCAGGGATCGGCCGGGCTCTGGCGGGGTCATCGGGCTCCTCACACGTTCCGACGTCGCGGGACCCGGCCGGGTCCCTGAAGGAAGACGCCGCTCGGGTCCGGGGCGTTCCCCGAGTCCACCCTAGAAGAAGGTCGTCACCGGTGCCCCACGATCGTCCGGGGACTCCACTGGACGATTCGGAAGCTGACGGGCGCCTTCACCTCGGTGAGGGCGAGCCCGTCGTAGACGACGCCGAACGGCAGGACCTGCGTCCCTGCGGCCTTGCGGCCGTTGCCGGCGAGCACGACCTCGAACTCGGCCACCTCGCCCGGCAGCACGGTGGTCGCGTCCGGCCGCGTCACGTTGCGGGCCAGCGTGCCCGGGCGGTTCGCCGAGAGCCACCCTGGCGCGCGCATCGACAGGGCGCCGTCGGCGGCCACCGAGCGGACGAGCCCGTTGACGGGCCAGACGCGGCTGCCGGTGTTGCGGACCTGGAAGCGGGTCGTGGCCGTGCCGTGCTGTGGGACGTCGACGCGTGCGGTTGTGGCGACGAGCTCGCCAGCGACCGGCGCCGCGGCGGCGGGACCGGTCGACCCGCCGGAGCCGTTGCCCGGACCGATCACGCGGTAGGCGACGTCGACACGGACGTCGGTGAAAGCAACGGTGTCGAACACGACGCCGAACTGCTCGCGGTAGGAGCCCGCCGGGCGGCTGTTGCCGTTCAGCGTGACGTCGAAGCGGGCGACCTCGCCCGGCTCCACGGTGGTCGCGCCGGGGCGGGACAGGTTGACGGCCACACTGCCCGGCCGGTTCGGCGCCACCCAGCTGGCGTCTTGCGACGGGTTGCCGGCGGTGAGCGAGGTGGAGCGCACCAACCCGCCGACCGGCCATGCGCGGCTGCCGATGTTTTGCACCGCGAACGTGGTGCGGACGGCGCCGCGGGAAGGGACGTCCACCTTGCTGGGCGGGGTGGTGACGCGCGCCTTGACCTGCGGCGCACCGACGACCCGGAAGCTCACCTGGGCCTTGATGTCGGTAAAGCTGACGCCGTCCCAGACGACGCCGTACGTCTCGGTGTAGGAGACCGGTGCGCGGCCGTTGCCGTTGATCCGGATATCGAGCTGTGCGGTCTCGCCGGGCTCGATCGTGGTGGCGCCGGGGCGGGTGACGTTCGCGGTCACGGAGCCGGGACGGTTGGGGTTGAGCCAGCCCTTGGCCCCAGAGGGGTCGCCGGGCGCGAGCGAGGCCGAGCGCACGACGCCGCCGACGGGCCAGGCACGCGTGCCGCTGTTGCGGACCAGGAGCGTGCTCACGGCGGAGCCGTCCTGGGGCACGTCCACCGGCGTGGGCGCGCGGAGCAGCGTCGCGGCCACGGGGGGCTGGGACACCTGGGCCGGCGGCTCGGGAACGACGGGGGCCGGGACCACGGGGGCCGGGACGACCGGGGCGGGGGTCGGCGGCGTGGCCCCCGGGTCGGGAAGAGCGCCGAAGCCGACGTCGACGGTGCGACAGTTGAGGCTGCCGTCGCGTCCGGGGCCGGCGTTTACCAGGTCGAGGCAGATCTGGTGCTGGCCGCGGGTCAGCCCCGGGATCGTCAGCTCGACCCCGTGGCTGTTGCCGACGGTCGGGTAGTAGCTGCCGACGTCCGGGCGGCTCCGGTCGGCGAGGACCGTCGGCAGCGCGACACCGTCGACGCGGGGCCGCACGCTGATCGGACGGTTCAAGGTGTCGGCGTCGATGCCCCAACCGGTGACCTTCACGCCGGCGGTCGTCGACTCGATGCTGTCGAACACGCCGAACGGCTGCGTCGGGTAGGGGAACAGGCGCTGCCACTCGATCGCGCCGAACACGCCGGTCTGCGGGAGGTTCTGGCTTGCCTGGAACCGCGCGACGTAGGCCGCGGTGTCCGGCCCGTAGTAGCCGTCGACCGGCTGGGCGAGCACGCCCGCCTGCACGATCTTGACGACGTCGCCGGCCGAGCCCTTCTGCACGACCGTGTTCTCGTTCAGCGCGCGCCTGCGGATGTTCTCCGGGCTCGCGACCGGCACCGGCAGGGCCGGGGGGCGCGGCCCGAAGTCGGTCGGTGCCACCGTGCCGTCCCAGTAGGAGGTGGCCTTCTTCGCGCCGCTCCAGCCGAACGACATGTGGACGTGGTCGGTGTGCGGCACCGGACCCGTATAGGGCTCCCAGCCCTTCTCCGGCGCGTACGCCTTCCACATCCGCTTGTTCCAGATGACGTACATCAGCCCGGTGCGCCGGAGCATCGCGTTGGTGTTGCCGTTGGCGTCCGTCGCGAAGAGCCACGCGAACATCGCGTCGACCTCGGCGACGTCCTGCGGGTCGTTCGCGTTCACCGCCCAGTCGAAGGCCCGCCCCTCTTTGTGCTCGCTGGTGCCACCGATGCCGCAGTCGCGCACGATGCCGAGGCTGCCCGAGCGGGGGTAGGTCTTGAGGAGCAGGTCACGGAAGGCGGCGACGCCCGGCTTCGCGGTCGGGCTGCACGTCGACTGGCCGACGTAGGGCTGGAGCGCCTCGATGGCGGACGGCAGGTTGGCCGGGATCGGCGGCGCGGGCGGGGCGTACGCAAGGGCGGGCGCCGAGGTGGCGGGCGCGGCGCCGCCGGTCAGCACGGCGAAGGTCGCGGCAGACGTGGCCAGCAGGGTGGTGCCGACGGTCCCCAAGCCGGCGAGGCGCAAGGAGCGGCGGACCGCGCGGACCTCCTCGCTGGACGGGTCGGGCGTGGTTGTCGCGGGCGTGCTCGTCACGTGGTCTCCGGTGCGGTGTCCTGGCGGCCCTGGGGGTCGCTGTCGGGTCCTGCGGCTGTCGGCGGCCTTGTTGTCGGGTGGTCGCGTCAGTCGGTCTGGGTCGATCCTCTACGGGTCTGGTTCGGCCCGGTGGGCCGACGGCTTGAACCGCACGTCCGTGCGTCGGTCCTCCGGCAGTGTGACCTAAGAGCCACACAATGAACAGGGGCCCCAGCAGACCCGCTTATCCCACGAGCCCCACCAGACACATCTCTGGAGGAGAAAAGCCAGTTCAGACGGCGTGTTACGAGTCAGCGCGGATCCGTCCGACCGGGCTCACTCCGGCCTTCGACTGGCACACCGACAGACCTGTCGTAGTCGTCAGGTCACCGTCCGTGCCCGGAAGGCGCACCGAGATCGACGCGGCCGGGGTGCAGCTCCCGGAGCGCGGCGTGGACACCCGGAAGCTCAGGCTCGTCGAGCGGGAGAGCGTCTCGACCGCAGGCTGCTCGGGCGGGAGACCGCCACCCCCGCGCGTGTAGGTCACGGTCAGCGGAGCGTCTCCCGCGCCGCGGAGAATGACGGTCGGGTAGCCCTGCAGCTGACAGTCCGGGCCGGTCGTACGCACCACGAACAGCTCCTGGACCGCGCCGGCGGTGATCACCGCGTCGGCGTCGGTGAGCGTGAGGTCGGCGGCCTTGCAGAGCGGCTGACCGGGCGGCGGTGCCGTCTCGACCGGCGGGCGCGTCGCCTCCGTCGGGACGGGCGAGGCGGGGTCGCTCCCGGCGGCCGGCGTGGCGGAGGCGGTCGGTCGCACCGCGTCGACCGTGGGGCGCGAGGACGGTGTCGGGGACGGCGAGACCGCCTCCGGGGTCGCCGAGGCGGACGGTGCAGAGGTCGGTGTCGGGGCGGCGGTGCGCTCGACGGAGCTGCAGCTCGTCAGAGCGACGAGCGCGGTGAGCAGGCCAGTCAGGACGAGGAGGGGGCGGGGAGGGCGGTAAGACACGGGGCCGACCGTAGTCCGGCCAGGGGTCAGGCCAGCTGTTCAGCCTGGCCGCAGGTCCAGTGTCAGAGCGCGCCCCCTAGGCTTCGAGGCCAGCCCCGAACCTTGACGTCCGACCTCACCCAGCACCCCCGAGGAGCTGCTCGACGTGCCCGCCGTGCCCCGCCGGACGTCGGTCAGCGAGCCGACGCAAGGGGCGCCGAGCCACCTGCCCAGCCAGGACGGCCTGTGGTCCGCCGTCCCGGTGGCGGTGCCCGTGCTGGTCGCAGCGCTCGGCCTGGTCGGGGTGCTGCTGATCCTGGCGGGGGCGTTCAGCCCGGTCGTCGCCCTGGCCGCCGGGCTCGTGCTGGGCGTCGTCCTGCTCGCGCTGGTCCGGCGGCGCCTGCGTCCGGTCTGCCGGGGGGCGTGGTGGTGGGACCCGGTGGCGGTGGGGGCCGCCGGGGCCTGGTCGGTGGTCAATGCCACGTACGCCGGGCAGGGCGTGCTCGTCACCCGTGACCCGAACGTCTACGCGGTCACGGCCCAGCACCTGACGACGTCGGCCTCGGTGGACACGGCGACGCAGGCGCAGGTCTTCGGCCCGCTGGCGGACTTCTCGTTCAAGTCGGCGGGCTTCGACCCCGCGCACGGGGCGTCCGAGCTGGTCGCCCAGGGCATGCACGTGCTCCCGGCGCTGCTCGCGGTGCCCGGCGGGCTGCTCGGCGACGCCTGGCTGCTCCGCGGCAACGCGGTCGTCGGTGGCGTCGCGCTGCTGAGCGTCTACGCGTTCGCCCGGCTCGTCGTCGGGCGCGGCTGGGGCCTGGTCGCGGCGGGCCTGCTCGGGCTGACGCTGCCGCAGATCAGCTTCTCCCGGGAGGTCTATACCGAGCCGTTGACGCAGCTGCTGGTCTTCGGCGGACTCGCCCTGCTCTGGCAGGTCCGTCCCGGCGGTCGCACCGCGCACGCCGTCGCGGGTCTCGTGCTCGGGTGCTCGGTGCTCGTCCGCATCGACGCCTATCTCGTGCTGCCGCCGCTGGTGCTGGCGCTGCTGCTCGACGTCGCCGGCTCGCCCGTCGGGCGCCCGCGACGCTGGCGCAACGGCGCGGCCGTCCTGGCCGGCGCGGCGGTCCCGGCGGTGGTCGGGCTGCTCGATCTGGAGCTGCACAGCCCCGTGTACGCCGAGACGCTCCGAGGTCAGCTGCTCACGATCGCCGCGCTCGCGGTGCTGCTCGGGGGCGTCGGGCTGGTGGTGGTGCTGCTGTCCCGGCGGGTGCACCTGCCCGTCCGCGGGAGCGGCGCGCTCGCCGGTGGTCTCGTCGTGCTCGCCGGTGGCTTCTTCGCGAGCCGTCCGTTCTGGACCACGGTGCGCAGCGGCCACGACAACCCGACGGTCGTGATGCTGCAGAAGCTGTACGGGTTGACCGCCGACCCCCGTCGCACGTACGCGGAGCACAGCGCGACCTGGCTCGGCTGGTATCTGGGGGTCCCGGTCGCCGTGCTCGGCGTCGTCGGTCTCGCTGTGCTCGCCACCCTGGCCGTCCGCGGGCGGCTCGCCGGTGCCGGACCCTTTCTGCTGGTGTTCGGCGTCACCGCCGCGCTCTACCTCTATCAACCGTCGAACACGCCCGACCAGCTGTGGGTGGCCCGACGGTATCTGCCGATCGTGATGCCGGGGCTCGCGGTCGGAGCGGTGGCCGGCGTCTCGCTGGCCGTGGCCCTGATCGCGTCTGCCGGTCTGCGACACGCTGTCGCCGGGGTCGTGGTGCTCGTGCTCGCCGTCCCGCCGGTGCTGACGACAGCGCCGCTGTTCCTCGTCCGCCAGGGGGTGCCTCAGCTGTCCGAGGTCCGCTCCCTGTGCGCCACGCTCCCGGCGGACGCCGCGGTCGTCGTCGCCGGCGACCTGTCCTTCACCTATCCGCAGACGGTGCGGGCCTACTGCGACGTCCCGGTGGTCGCCTACCGCCCCGACGGCCCGCCGGGGAGCGCCTCGAGCCCGCCGGACGTGGCCCCGCTGGTCGCCGCCGCCGCCGCGCACGGACGTCAGCTCTGGTTGGTCACCGGGGACCTGCCAGCCGCGGCCGCCTTCGCCGTACAACCGCCCGTTGCGTTGTCCTCGATCAGCTACCGCCAGTGGGAGGCGAGGCTCGAACGTGCGCCACGGCGGGCTGACACGCTGACCCGCTCGCTGTACGCCGGGCCGCTGCAGGCCGACGGCCGGGTCGGGGACTGGTCCCACGGTTAGGCTGGCGACCATGACACGACGGTCTTCTCGGGTGCCCGCGTGAGACTGCGGCCTTCTCGGGTGCTCGCGTGAGCATCGCCGAAGCGCCCGTGGTGAGCGTCCCCGACGTCCCGAGGCACGGTGCGGCAGCGATCGCGCACCTGCCGATGGAGCGGGTCAACAGCCCTGAGCCGTTCTGGAGCGGGTTCGGCGCCACGGTCACGGCGATCTGGCGCTACCGCGAGCTGCTGGTCAACCTGACCCGTAAAGAGCTGAAGGTGAAATACAAGGGGTCCTTCCTCGGCTTCGCGTGGAGCCTGGTGCGACCGCTGCTGCTGCTCGCCGTCTACTACGTCGCGATCGGCAAGTTCCTCGGCAACGACATCCCCGGCTTCATCGTCTTCCTGTTCTCCGGCCTGACTGCATGGTTCTTCTTCAGCGACGTCGTGAACGGCGCGAGCAACGCCGTCGTCGCGAACGGCGGCCTGATCAAGAAGGTGTGGTTCCCGCGGGAGATCCTGCCGCTGTCGGTGATCGGCGCGGCCCTGATCCAGTTCCTGGTCATGATCGGCGTGCTGATCGTCGTCACGCTCGCCAGCGGACGCACCATCACGCCCGGCAAGCTGATGCTGCTGCCGCTGTCGATCGTGGTGCTGCTGATCTTCTCGACCGCGCTCGCCCTGCTCGTGTCGGCCGCCAACGTCTATCTCCGCGACACCCAGCACCTCATCGAGGTCGCCCTGCTGCTGGTTTTCTACCTCTCGCCCATCCTCTACAGCGTCACCCTGGTCACGAACAAGCTGCGTGGCTACTCCGGGCCGTGGCTCGAGCAGCTTTTCCTGGCCAACCCGATGGCGATCGTCGCGATGGGCTTCCAGGACGCGATCTACCAGCGCGGCGTCTACAACGGCGTCTCCCAGGTGTACGGCGGGGAGATCCTCTACCGGCTGCTGGTCCTCGGGGCGGTCAGCTGCGTGCTGCTGTTCTTCTCCCAGCGGATCTTCGCCCGGGCCCAGGGCAACTTCGCCCAGGAGCTGTAGGTGTCCGACAGCACGATCATCCGGGTCAGCGACGTCAGCAAGAACTTCCGCATCGACAAGGACAAGTCGCTCAAGGAGCGGCTCGTGCTGCGCAAGGGCAGCCGCGCCAAGGGCGAGGAGTTCTGGGCCCTGCAGGGCATCGACTTCGAGCTCGACGCCGGCCGCACGCTCGGGCTCATCGGCCACAACGGTTCCGGCAAGTCGACCCTGCTCAAGGTGATCGGCGGCATCCTGGCCCCTACCACCGGCTTTGTCGAGCGGCGGGGCCGGCTCGCCGCGCTGCTGGAGCTGGGCGCCGGCTTCCACCCTGACCTGACCGGTCGCGAGAACGTCTTTCTCAACGCCTCGATCCTCGGGATCACCCGCAAGCAGACCCAGGCCTACTTCGACGGCATCGTCGAGTTCTCCGGCATCGAGCAGTTCATCGACACCCAGGTCAAGTTCTACAGCTCCGGCATGTACGTCCGGCTGGCTTTTGCCGTCGCCGTCCACGTCGACCCGGAGATCCTGCTCGTCGACGAGGTGCTCGCGGTCGGCGACGAGCCCTTCCAGCGCAAGTGCCTGGAGAAGATCAAGAACTTTCAGCGCGAGGGCCGCACGATCGTGTACGTCACCCACGCGCTGGACCAGACCCGCGAGCTGTGCGACCGGGTGATTCTGCTCGAGAAGGGCAACGTGCTCGTCGACGGTGACCCGATCGAGGCGGTCCGGGCGTTCCGCAAGCGCTACGAGGACGACGACACGCTGCCCGAGGCCGACACCGGCACCGGTGAGATGACGATCCTCGGGGCCACGGTGGTCGACGCCGAGGGCCGGCCGCGCGAACGGTTCGCGCCCGGCGACGACCTCTGGATCGAGGTGGCCGTGGAGTCCCGCGTACCGGTCGACTCCTGGGTGGTCGGGCTCGCGCTTTACGACCAGGTCGACACGCTCGTCTACGGCACCAACTCCGACCTGATGGGCCTGCACCTCGACCCGGTCCTCGGCCGGGCGACGCTGCGGTTCGCGTTCCGCAACATCCCGATGGTCGAGGGCAAGTACAGCATCACCGTGGCCCTGCACGGCCCCCGCGCCTCGACCGAGTACCACCGGCTCGACCGGGTCACCAGCTTTCGGGTCGAGAGCACCTCCAAAGACCTTGGGTTCGTGCACCTGAACCCGCATCTGGACGTCATCCCGGCCTGACCTGGTTTGTGCTCTGGGCAGTCGTCGTCCACCTGCCCCGGCCGCCCTGCACACGTTGTCGCTGGGCTACCGGACGGCCAGCCGCCCGAGCTGGCCGGATGCTCCCCACCGGTCGGGAGGAGCGCGACACTGTGTGCAGCGTCGGACGAGCAGCGACGCCGGCCGGCCCCGACGTGCGTGCGGGCGGTAGGTTCGGTGCTCCAGACGGGACGGGAGTCGCCTACGTGCTCAACGAGCCGGCCGGAGGGTCGGCTCCCGGCATCGAGGCACGTCCGTCCGTCCGTCGGCCGTCGTTCCAGCGAGGCAGGTCGCGGCTGACCGCTCTTCTGGCCCCTGCCTGGCGGCCGTGGCTGACCGTCCACCTGCTGGTGCTCACCGCCCTGGCGCTGGTCCTCGCGGTGCACGCCGGCGACCTGCCCCGCGCCGGCAGCGCGCCGGATGCGGTCGGGCTGTTCGGGTGGGACGCCGGCTGGTACCGCTCGATCAGCGAGCACGGCTACGACGGCACCGGCTCCGAGGCGCTGCGCTTCTTCCCGCTGCTGCCCCTGCTCGGACGGGCGGTGCCGGGGATCGGGTCCGCTGCCGGGATGCTGACGGTGGTCAGCATCTGCTGCCTGCTCTACCTCGCCGCCGTCGCGGTCCTGACCCGGGTGCTGACCGGGGACGAGGCGGCCGCCCGTCGGGCACCCTGGGTCGCGGCGCTGGTCCCGGGCGCGACGGCGCTGGTCCTGCCCTACACCGAGAGTCTCGCGGGCCTCGCGGCGGCGGTCCTGTTCCTCGTCCTGCTGCGCGGCTCGGGGGCCGCAGGCGCCGCGGCGGGGTTCCTGGCCGGGGTCGTGTCGGGTCTGGTGCGCCCGACCGGCCTGGTCCTGGTGCTGCCCGCCCTGGTGGTCGCGCTGCTCAGCCAGGGACGGCGTCGGGTCGCTCTCGTCAGCGCCGCCGGACCCCTGGCCGGCACCGGGCTGTTCCTCGGGTGGTCTGGACTCGCCACCGGACGCTTCCTCGGCCCCTACCAGGTGCAGTCCGACGAGACCCTGCGCGGCGGCCTGTTCGTGAACCCGCTGCCAGGCGTGCTGGCGGACAAGAACGGGGGCATCAGCGCGCCGGCGACCTTCGCCCTGATGGCGGTCGGCGTCGTTCTCGTGGTGCTCGTGCTGCGTACGCTCCCGGTCGCCCTCGGGCTCTGGTCGGTCGTCACGCTGGTGCTGTCGGTCAGCTCGATCGAGGCGCACAGCCTCCCCCGCTACCTGGCCGGCATCATCCCGATCGTCGTCGTCCTCGCCGCACGCCTGAGGCCTGGCTGGTCGTGGCGCAGCTTCGTGGTGCTCTCGGCGATCCTCTCGTTCGGCCTGACCGTCGGCTGGCTGAACGGCACGATCACTCCCTGATCACGAGGCAGGCCTGCACCACGGGGACGGTCAACGCCGACGCTGCCACAGCTGCCAGCTGAGCCCGGGCGTCCGCATCTCCCACACCGGACGGAAGTCCTGCTGGGCGCGGAAACGCGTCGCGGGCGACCACTCACGGATGCCCGACGGTGCCGTCGGAAGGACCAGGAAGCCCGCCGCGTCGATGCTGCGACGCAGCTGTGACTGCCACGGCGCGTCCTGGAGGTAGGCGTTCGGGACGTACGGCTCGCCCGAGGTCCAGGGGGACTGGTCGCTGAGCACGACCCCGCTCGCGTCGATCAGCCCGGGACAGGACCGGGTCGGCACGGTGAACAGGTCAGCGGCGACGGCGAGGAACGTGGTCTGGTAGTAGACGCACGAGCCCGCGGGGACCAGCGCGCCGGCCAGACGCGAGTCGCCCTGCGCCTGCCACGTCCGGGCCTCCTGGATGCTGCTGCCGGTGAAGCTCAGGGCCAGGACGCACGCGACCGCTGCGGCGAGCACCGGTCGGCCCGGTGTCCGGGTGTGCGCCAGGCCCAGCCCGATGGAGCGTCCGGCCAGCACGGCCAACGGCGCAGCCAGGAAGGCGCCGTAGTGCTGGTAGTACGACGGCGCCCGCCCGAGGGCCACGACGGAGACCAGGACGAGGGCGAGGCTGATCAGCAGGACGTCGTCCGACGTCCTGGCCGCGCAGGCTGCGGCAACCAGGAACAGGACCGCGACCAGGACGACGGCCAGCGGCGGGGGGACCGCCGACAGGCCTGTCATGTTGGCCAGCCTCTCGAGGCCGGTGATCGCGCCGGTCGGAGGGCGGGCGAGCTGGGTCGCCACCACCTGGTGCCACGCCGCTGCCGGGTCCGGGACGACGAACGGGAGAACCATGACCGCGAGCACGGTCGCGAAACCGCCGGCGAGGCGGCGGAAGGCAGCCAGGTCACGCCGCAGGAGCAGCCACCCGACGATCACGACGAGGTAGGCGGCGCCGAACAGCTTCGTGCTCGCTCCGACGGCCAGCAGGCCGCCCGCAACGAGCGCCGACCGGCGTGAGACGTGCGGGTGGCGCAGCAGGAGCGTGAGCGAGGACAGGCAGAACAGGGTCGTCAACGGTTCGAGCATGACGGTGTGCTCCGCGACGACCGCGTCCGGCATGAGGGCGTACAGGGCGACCGCGGTGACGACGGAGGCTCCCCGCGCACCTGCTCGCAGACCCCGGCCGGCGAGAGCGGCGACCAGACGGAGGTTGAGCAGGGTCACGCCGATCATCGCGACGCGACCAGCGGCCAGCCCCACCGGGTGGCCGAACAGCTCGCCCAGGCCGGCGAAGGGCAGCAGGAGCACCGCGATCCCGGGTGGCTGGAGGAACAGGAAGTCGCTGTAGGGCAGCCGGCCGTGCAGGAGCATCTGCGCGGTGGCGTAGTGGATCGCGTCGTCGTTCTCCATCACGCCGAGGAAGACGTGCGGGAGGAACCAGGGGTAGACGCGCAGCCCGACCGCGACGACGACGAACGTGACGACCAGTCGTCTCGATCGGGGCGACAGCCTGGCCTGCCCGCCGGGTGTTCCGTCGTCGCCGTCGACGGCGGGACGCGTCGCTCGGGGGACCCGCACCCAGTCCCCTCGTCGTCGTGCGCTGCAGCGCGTCGCGCATCCGGCCACCCGTTCTTACCAGGGGCCGGTGACTGCGTCGTCGCGGCGCAGCACGTGAGCTCGTCCGCTCGACCGGTTCGTCCGCCGCCCAGGTCACCTCGTCATCGGCACGGTCACCTGACGACCGGACAGGTCGTCGACGTGGCGCGGGGCGAGGTCTACGGTGCGATCATGACCGGCCCGGCGCGACGCATCGTGGACGTGTTCGACCGCGCCGCAGACACCTACGACGACGTCGGCGTCCCTTGGTTCCAGCCGATCGCGCAGGGGCTGGTGGAGGAGCTGCACGTGCAGCCGGGTGAACGGGTTCTCGACGTCGGCTGCGGGCGCGGCGCGGCGCTCGTCCCGCTCGCCCGTGCCACCGGCCCGTCTGGTTCGGTGCTGGGCATCGACCTGTCGCCGAGGATGATCCAGCTGACGTCGGCCGACGTGAGGGCCCTGCCGCAGGTCCAGCTGATGGTCGCGGACGCCGACTCGCCCGGCCTGGCACCAGGGTCCTTCGACGTGATCGCGTCCAGCCTGGTGCTGTTCTTCCTGCCCGACCCGGCTGCGGCGGTCCAGACCTGGGTCGACCTCCTCGCCCCGACGGGTCGGATCGGCGTCACCACCTTCGGACAGCAGGACGAGCGGTGGAGGGCCGTCGAAGCCGTCTTCATGCCCTTCCTGCCACCGGCGATGAAGGACGCCCGCACCAGCGGGGCCCGCGGGCCGTTCGCCTCGGACGAGGGGGTCGAGCAGCTGCTCCGCCGGGCCGGGCTCGAGCGGCTCCGCACAGCGACGCGCACGGTCGAAGCGGTGTTCGTCGACCCCGAGCACTGGATCGCCTTCTCGTGGTCGCACGGCCAGCGCGCGATGTGGGAGGCGGTGCCCGAGGTCGAGCGGGCGGACGTACGGCGGCAGATCGTCCGCACCCTCGATCCGCTGCGGGGGGCCGACGGGCGGATCCGCCTGACGCAGCAGGTCCGGCACACGTTGGGCGCTGGTCCCTGACCGCTGCCGACAGAAGCGAGCGGACCCGCAGCGGCCACGGGTGGGCCGGCATCGGGCTCAGGCGCCAGCGCGGATCTGGGCGTCGAGCGTGGTCAGCCGGTCCAGCATGGCGGCGCCGACGGCCTGACGGTTGAACTGGCTCAGGATCGTGTGCCGCGCCGCAGCGCCCAGCCTCGCCCGCTCGCGAGGCCGCTCGTACAGGTCCCGCATCCAGAACGCCGCCTGCGCCAGGTCCGGGTCGGCCCACAGCTGACCCTCGCGGTAGAGCCCGGTCATGTCCGGGTGGAAGGCGTGGTCGGCGTCCCGGATCTTGACGAGCTGGTAGCCGACCTGTCGGCTGTTGTCGGCCGTGCAGAAGTCTGTGTTGGAGCTGTAGGCGGTCGCGACGATCGGCTTGCCGAGCCGCATCGCCTCGGCCATCCCGAGCCCGAACCCCTCGGCACGGTGCATCGAGACGTAGACGTCGGCGACGTCCAGCAGCGAGGCCATCTCCTCGTTGGTGAGGTCATCGGTGATCAGCACGCCGTTCAGCCCGGCCACGCGCAGACGCAAGGCCTTCTCCAGCTCCGGGAGCCAGTCCAGACGCATGCACTTGACGACCAGGGTCGCCTCGCGGCCCCGCTCGTGCGGGGCGAAGGCGCGCTCGAACGCGTCGCACAGCCCGAACGGGTTCTTGCGCGCGTACGACGACGAGGCGTCGAAGTTGTAGAGGTAGACGCAGGACCGGGTCGGGATGCCGAAGTGGGCGCGGCCGTGCTCCGGTCGCACCGTGCCTTCGACGACCGCCGGCATGACGAGCACCGGTTTGGCGGTGACCCGCGCAAAGATCTGCTGGACGTACTCGCTGGCGACCCAGATCTCGTCGACCCGCTCCACGCTCGGCATGAAGTCCCAGGGCAGCTCGGGCAGCTCCCAGTACCACGACGCGATCGCGTAGGTGCGCTTGCCGGGCGGGCGCACCTCCGCGTCGGAGAGCCGGCTGAACTCGTTGGTGTTCTCGTAGTGGATCTCCAGCTGGTTCTCGCGCCCGCGCGGTAACGCCTCGATCTCCGGGCGCACCCGGTTCTCGCTGCGCGGGGCCTGCAGGTCGACCTCGGTGACCATGACGTCGACCCCGGCGCCGAGCAGCGCCAGGATGCTCCGTCGAGCGGCCTCGGCGAGCCCGGTGCTGCTGCGGAAGTCGCCGATCGCGTTGACGCCGACGGTCACAGGCGGGTGCCGATCACCGCGTAGTCCGGGGCGGTCTTGAGCAGCGTGTTGAGGACCTCGACGACCTGGCCCATCGGACCCTCGGGCACCTCGAACGGGACCTCGCCGCGCGACAGCGGCCGCACCTCGACCTCGACGAAACCCCGCGAACGGACGAGGAACTCGAGCAGCTGCGGCGGCAGCGGCAGCACGTGCGTCGGGTCCAGGTGGAAGGTCGTCGCACCGACCGTGAGGTTGGCGGGGTTGGGGGTCTCCAGGATGATCCGACCGCCGGGCCGCAGCGCACCGAGCGAGCGGTCCAGCAGCGCGATCAGCGTCTCGACGTCGAGGTGCTCGACCAGGTGGAACGCGGTCACGGCCGACAGGCTCCGCGGCGCGATCTCCTGCAGGTGGGTCAGCGCGTCGCCGATGATCACTTCGGTGCCGAGCTCGGTGGCCCGTGCGGAGACCTCGGCGTTGAGGTCGATGCCGTACGCGTCGACGTCGTTGTCCTTCAGCAGCGACAGCCACTCGCCGCGCCCGCAGCCGACGTCGAGCACGCGCCCCTCGCCGTGCGGCAGGTCGGCGAGGTAGGGCCGCAGTCGTCCCTGGATCTCCTCGAACCCGCCGCGGTAGAGGTCCTCGAACGCGGCGTAGAGCCCGTCCCAGGCGTTCGGCAGCGCTGCCAGCTCCTCCGCGGTCGGCGTGTCCGGCAGGCTCTTGCGCACCCGGTTGAGGAACAGGTCCACGTTCGCCTGCCCGACCCGCTGCTGGGTCGACAGCTGCTCGACCGTGCGGGTGAGCGCGACGTTCTCCTGCTGCAGCGCGACGAAGTCACGGCGCAGCGCCGCGAGGCCTTCGTGGTGGCTCGCGTACTCGGCGCGTTGCGCGCCGGTGCCGGAGCTCAGCCGCAGCTGCTCGCGGAGCGCCTCCAGCGCCTCGGCGGTACCGAGGTTGAAGCGTCGTTGCCGGCGCATGATCGGGAAGCCGATCGCGTGCTCGATCTTCTGGACCGTGGCGAAGCGGGTGCCCTCGGGGACGCGGTGGTCGTACTGCGTGTAGAGGTGGACCACGTCCAGGGCTTCGTCGAGGTTCATCTTCGGCATGCTTCGACCCTATCGAGCGGCGACCCGGTAGACCGCGCCCGTGGCGCGTGCCGCTGCCTCCCAGGTGAAACGGGAGGCGTGCTCGCGTCGGCTGCGCGGGGTCCCGGCGAGCGGTCCGGAGAGGGCTGCCGCGAAGGCCTCCGGGTCACGTGCCGGCGCGTAGGAGACCTCGGCCCCACCGACCTCGCGCAGCACCGGCAGGTCGCTGGCGACGACCGCGGTGCCGCAGGCGAGGGACTCCAGGACCGGCAGCCCGAACCCTTCGTCCCGGCTCGGGAGCACGAGCGCGTCGGCTCCGGCGACGACCCGGCGGAGCACGTCGTCGTCCAGCCAGCCGGTGCGGACGACGAGCTGCTCCAGACCGGCCAGGTCCAGGCCCGGGCCCCAGCCGGCCTGGCCCGCGAGCACCAGGGGGGTGCGGTCGCCGCGGGCCAGCAGCAGCCGGGTCGCGGACAGCAGGGTCGGCAGGTCCTTGCGCGGTTCCAGGGTCCCGACAAACAGCCGGTAGCGCTCCGGCAGACCGTGCGCGAGCAGCCAGGCCAGCTCCGGCGGGGAGGTCGCGGCCCACGCCGGGTCGACGCCGTGCGGGACCGTGTGGACGAGGGCCGGGTCGACGCTCAGGTGCTCCACCACCTGTCGGCGCACCGCCTCGGACGGGGTGATCACCGCCTTTGCGCGCCGCAGCCCGCGGGGCACCAGCTCGCGGTAGCGGAGCACGTCCGCGGTGACGGTGTCGGCGTGCCGCAGGAACGCCAGGTCGTGGACCGTGACGACGCCGGCGGCCCGTCGGGTCGGTGGCAGCACGAAGTTGGTCGCGTGGAAGACGTCGGCGCGGCCGGTCAGCCACTCGACCGGCGGCAGCGGGCTGCGGCTCCACGCCTCCTGCAGCAGCCGGGCGGGGACCTTGCGGCCGACCCAGGCGCCGTCCGGCCGTTCGCCCCGCCAGGAGAACGCGGTCAGCGCCACGTCGAACCCGTCGATCCTGGCCAGCCCGGCGGTGAGCCCTTCGACGTAGCGGCCGACGCCGGTCCGTCGTCCGAGCAGCGGCGTGCCGTCGAGCACGACCCGCAGGGCTTGTCCCACGGGCCCAGCCTGCCGTACGGGCGCTCAAGACCCGCGAGCGAGCCGAGAACGCTGTCGTGCGGGTGGCGGGCCGGCGTGTCGTACGTAGAACAGCGGTGTCAGGTCAGGTGGGCTGCTCCTTATGCTGCGTGGCGTGAGCTTCCACTCGACCGCGCGCAACGGCGAGGACGTGGTGCTGCACCGGGCGTTCGCGGCCGTCGCGTCACCGACCCTGCTGAGCCTGCACCGTTCGCCGTCCCCCTGGTCGCTGGGCGACGGCCTCGCGCAGCGCGGCTGGACCTGCCGAACGGTCGTCGGGCACGACGACGAGCTGCAGGCCGCGGTCGTCGAGGCCGGTCCGCTGCACGTGCTCGAGGTGCCGTACGACCTGGACGTGGAGGCGCTCCCGTGGGTGCTGGTCGTCCCGGCCGACGGGCCGACCCGGGAGAGCGCCCCGGTGTGCGAGGGCTACCGGCACGTGCTGTTCGACGGTGTGAGCGACCTGCTGCTCGCCGAGCAGCACGCCGACCTCGCTCCGCTGCTCGGCTACCCGGCCGGGGTGCACGACGACTGGAGCAGCCCCGCACAAAGAGCGACCGACGAGGATCTCGCGCGGTGGCGGGAACAGGCGGTCCGTGGATGGGCCGAACAGGTCGCCGCCGTGCCGGTGCTCCCCGAGCACGCCGAGATCCACGCCATGACGCAGACGCTGTCCTGGCGGGTGACCCGACCGCTGCGCGCCGTCCGGACCCGGATGCCGGACCGGCCGCGTGGCTGACCCGAGCGCTCCCGTCCGGGTCCGGCCGAACGCTGCCCCGGTGCCGGCCGGATTGACCCGGACTGCGTTGGGGCAACGGCTGACCGCGGTCTGGCCTGAGCTGGTCGGTGGTCCGGCGCCGGAGGCGGGGGACGGCGAGCTGCTCGTCAGCCTGGTCGCGCAGGTCGCCGGTGACGGTCGACAGGACACCTTGTGGTTGCTGTGGACCGCGGTCGCGGCGGCGATGCCGACGGCCGGGGAGCTGCTGTCCGCGCACCGGCTGCTCGCTGCCTGCTCGGTGGACCGGGCCGCGCTCGGGATGCTCGGGCTGTGCCTCGGCGACGCTGCCGCGCGAGGGCATGCCGACCGCACGATCGAGCTGGTCGTCGGCGAGGTGCTCGTCGACGTCGACAAGACCGCCCGCTCCCGGCTGCACACCGGGATCGCCCGGGTGGTCCGCAACCTGCTCCCGCGCTGGGCGGACCGGGCGGCCGTCCGGCCGGTGGTCTGGGCCCCGGGCACAGCGCTGCACCGCACGCTGACCCCGGCTGAGAACGAGCGCGTGCTGCGCTGGGACGGCCGGCCCACCTACGGCGCGCAGCCCGACCTCGAGACCGCGGACTGGCACCTGGTGGTGCCGTGGAAGAGCGTCGTGGTGCTGCCCGAGGTGCCGCTGCCCTCGGCCTGCCAGCGGCTGGTCGCGCTGGCCGCCTCCGGGAGCAGCACGGTGACGGCGATCGGGTACGACGCCATCCCGGTGCTCAACGCCGACCTGCTGCCGCCGCTGGAGCCGTACCGCTTCGTGCAGTACCTCAGCCTGGTCAAGCACCTGACGCACGTCGCCGCGATCAGCGGCTCGGCCGCCGAGGAGTTCGGCGGCTTCGTCGACATGCTCGGCGCGCAGGGGCTGCCGGGCCCGACCGTGTCGTCGTGCCCGCTCGCCACCGAGCTGGCCGGGGCCGTCATGGTCGACCTCGACGCCGCCGCGCCGCCGTCCTCGGGCGTCCCCAGCGTGCTCTGCGTCGGCAGCCTGGAGCCGCGCAAGAACCAGGTCGCGCTCATGCACGCCGCCGAACGGCTCTGGCGCGAGGGCTTGTCCTTCGAGCTGGTGCTCGTGGCCGGCGGGGGGTGGGGCGGCGAGTCGCTGCGACAGGTCAAGGACCTGACTCGTCGAGGGCGGCCCCTGCGGGTGCTCCAGGCCGTCACCGACCAGGGGTTGCGAGAGGCGTACGCAGAGGCGCGGTTCACCGCCTTCCCCTCTCTGCACGAGGGGTTCGGGCTGCCGATCGCGGAGTCGTTGGCACTCGGCATCCCGGTGCTGACCACGGGCTACGGCAGCACGGCCGAGCTGGCAGCGGACGGTGGGGCGGTGCTGGTCGATCCGCGCGACGACGACGCGCTGACCGACGCGATGCGAGCCCTGCTCACCGACGACACCCTTCTCGCACGACTGCGGGAACAGATCAGGGCGCGGCCGGTGCGGACCTGGGACGCGTACGCGGACGAGGCCTGGCAGCAGCTCGTGGCGCCGTGGCTGCCCGGGGGTGTGCTGTGACGGGGCCGGCCAGGCGTTCGCTGGCCCGTGCGCGCAACGCCGTTCCCGCCGTCGGCGAGCTGCCGGTGTCCGCCCTGGCCAGGTTGTGCACCGTCTCTGTCGACGGCCGCGGTCGGCACCGTCGGACCGCGCTGCGTGCCCGCCTCGCCGCCGTGCTCTCGGCTTTGGACACGCCGGTGCCGACCTCGACCGGCGACCGGCTGTCGGCGCTCGCCCAGCTGCTCGCCGACGCGGACCAGCAGGCCCGGCAGGACCTGGTCTGGCTGGTCACCGCGACAATCACGGGCCGCCTGCCGGACCGTCCGGCCGTGCTGCGGAGGTCCCGGCAGCTGGTGCTCGACGGTCCCTGGTCGTTCCTGCACACCCTGCTCGGACGGCTGGTTCACCGGCCGGGAGCGTCCTGGCCCCAGATCGGCGTGGTGACCGGTGCGGTGCTGGTCGACCTGCACCACACCGCCCGGACCGACCTCGCGACCGGGATCCAGCGGGTCGCCCGCCGCACCACGGCCGAGTGGGTCCGGAGCCGGCCGGACGTGGTCCTGGTCGGGTGGACGAGCAGGCTCGACGGGCTGCGGGTGCTTCCGCCTGACGAGCGGGCCCGCGCCCTGGGGGAGCCGGCCGTGGCGGCGGGCCGCGAGGAGATCGTCGTTCCCTGGCGCTCGACCTACCTGTTGCCCGAGCTGATGACCGAGCGCGCACGCACCGACCGGCTGCAGGCGCTGCTGCGCCACAGCCGCAGCCGGTCCGGGCTGATCGCCTTCGACATGGTGCCGATCAGCTCGGCCGAGACGACCGCGGACGGCATGGGTCCGGCCTTCGCCGGGATGCTCACCGCGGCCGCCCACGCCGACGTGGTCGCGGCGATCTCGCAGGCGGCCGGTGACGAGTGGCGGGGCTGGCGGCGGATGCTCACCGGCACCGGGCTGACCGGTCCCGAGGTCGCTGCGGTGTCCTTGCCGACCGAGGCGCTCGCGCCGGACGACGCGACGACCGAGCAGGCGCGGCTGATGCTGAAGACCGACGAGCAGGGGACGCTGCCGCTCGTGCTGTGCGTCGGCAGCCACGAGCCGCGCAAGAACCACGGCGCCGTGCTCGCTGCCGCCGAGACGCTCTGGTCCGAGGGTCAGCGGTTCGGCCTGCTGATGGTGGGAGGCAACGCCTGGCACAGCGAGCCTCTCGTCGCCGAGGCCGAGGCCCTGCAGGCGTCGGGACGCCCCTTGTCGCTGGTCTCCGCGCTCTCGGACCCGCTGCTGTGGGCGGCCTACCGGCTGGCGCGGTGCACGGTCTTCCCCTCCTACGCCGAAGGGTTCGGCCTGCCCGTCGCCGAGTCGCTCGCGGTAGGCACGCCGGTGCTGACCTCGGGCTACGGGAGCATGCGCGAGATCGCCGAGGACGGCGGCGGGGCGCTCCTGGTCGACCCGCGTGACGACGCCTCGGTCACGGACGGGCTGCGCCGCCTGCTCACCGACGACGCGTTCCACGACGAGCTCGTGCGCCAGGCCCGGTCCCGTCCGGTCAGGACGTGGCCCGACTATGCCGAACACGTGTGGCAGGTGCTGGTCGGATCTGCGGAGACCTCAGGTCCGGACCGGTCGGGGCCGAAGACGCCAGGGTGACCAGGGGCCAGGGCGGTGGGCAGCGACGCGCGGCTGTGGCGCCGGCTGGCCTGGTGCCGGCGGGCTGGGCGTTGCTCGCGGGACTGTTGTTCGCGTTCGCTCTGACCGTTCTGGCCGGACGCCCCAGGGCGGTGCTCGTCGTCGACGACGGCGGGCAGCTGATCGCCGCGGCGGTGGCGGCGCTGCTCTGCGCGCGTACGGCGGCTCGCGACGTGCCCGGTGCCTCGCGCCAGTCGTGGGGGCTGCTGGCCGGCGGTGTGGGCTGCTGGGCGGCCGGTCAGGCGGTGTGGTCGGTGTATGAGGTCGGGCTGGGCCGGGAGGTGCCGTTCCCGTCGCTGGCCGATGTCGGCTTCTTGCTGTTCCCGGTCGTCGCCGCGGCTGGTCTCCTGCGCTGGCTCAGGGAGGGTGACCGGGCGGTGGCCCGCGCGCGTGACCTGCTGGACGGGGTGGTGATCGCCGTCTCGTTGTTGGCGCTGTCGTGGGCGACGACCCTGGGATCGGTGGTCGCGGCCGGGGGCGATGATCGATTCGCCCTGGTGCTGTCCTTGGCTTACCCGGTCGGTGACGTCGTGATGGCCACGCTGGTGCTGCTGACGCTGGTCCGGGCCCGACCTGGGCACCGGAGCGTCCAGCTGCTGGTCGCCTTCGGGCTGGGCGGGTTGGCCGTCGCTGACAGCGCGTACGTGTACCTCGTGAACGTCGGGACCTACAGCTCCGGGAACCTGATCAGCGCCGGCTGGTTGACCGGGTTCCTGCTGATCGGAGCCGGGGCGCAGACCCGCATGCGAAGGGTCGCGTCAACCACTGGTCGGGTCACCGGTGCTACCTCGCCGACTCAGGTGGTGTCCCGGCTGGGGATGGTGCTGCCCTACCTGCCGCTGCTGGTCGCCGAGGTGACCGTTGTCTCCCGTCTGGTGCGCGTGCCGGGGGTTCCGCTGGTTGACCTGTGCCTGGGGCTTGCGCTGATCGGGCTGGTCCTGGCCCGCCAGCTGTTCGCCCTGACGGAGAACCAACGGCTGTTCGCCGAGCTCGGCGCCGCTCGCGACCAGCTGCGGCACCAGTCGCTGCACGACCCGCTGACCGGCCTGGCGAACCGCGTGCTGTTCACCGACCGGCTGGAGCATGCCCTGGCCCTGCGTCCGCAGGTCGGCGCCGGTGTGTCGGTGCTGTTCTGCGACGTGGACGACTTCAAGACCGTCAATGACGCGCTCGGTCACAGCGCCGGCGACGAGCTGTTGCTCGTGGTCGCGGACCGGCTTCGGGAGGTACTGCGACCCGGGGACACCGTGGCGCGGCTCGGTGGCGACGAGTTCGCGGTGCTGCTCGAAGGTGCGCAGGACCCCCAGCAGGTGGCTGATCGTCTGGTGGCGGCGGTCGCCCGTCCGTGTCAGCTCGAGCTTGGCCCGGCTCGGGTGACCTTGAGCGTCGGGATCGCCACCGCCGACCTTGGGCTCGACGGCTCCGAGACGCGCGAGCCGGAGGGCCGGACCGGGCCGGTCGTGCGTGAGCTGCTCCGTCAGGCAGACACCGCCATGTACGCGGCGAAGGCGGCCGGAAAGGGCAGGGCCCGGCCCTTTCAGCAGCTGCCGGCCGGTTGGGGGCCAGCAGCCGTTCGCCGGCCGTCGCTCGACCCGGTCGAGGCGGCCCTCGCTGCGGCTCGTCCCTCGGCGGTGGCCCGGTGAGATCTCGTGGCTTGTCGGCGTCCCGTCTTCTGGTGGCCGTGCTGGTGGTGGCTACGCCGCTCATGATCGCGGCGACGCCCGCCCGGGCGATCGATCCTGCACAGCGGTGGCAGGTGACCGCACCGGGGGCGTGGATGCAGTGGTCCTCGCCGGTGATCGCCGACGTCGACGGCGACGGCAGCCAGGACGTCGTGGTCGGCGGCCTCGACGGCCGGCTCTACGCCTACGACGCGTCGGGTCGGGCGCTGCCCGGCTGGGCCGGTGGCGTCGCCATGACCGGCGCGGTCGCCAGCAGCCCCGCGGTCGCCGACCTCGACGGCGACGGGCGCAAGGAGGTCGTCGTCGGGGTCGGCGCGCTGGAGAAGCCGGGTCAGCGCGGCGGCCTCGACATCGTGAACGCGAACGGCACACGACGCTGCACCATCCGTACACCGGACGCCTCGCAGCCCGAGCGCACCGAGGGCACCGCGGTGTTCAACGCCCCTGCGGTCGGTGACGTCACCGGTGACGGCCGGCCGGACGTCGTCTTCGGTTCCTTCGACCACGTGGTCCGGGTGGTCGACGCGCAGTGCCGGGTGCAGGGGGCTTACGACGCGCTCGACTCGGTCTGGTCCGCGCCGGGTCTCTACGACGTGGACGGCAACGGGACCGACGAGATCTTCATCGGCACCGACGCGACCCGCGACCCGCGGTCAGGCCGTTCGCAGGACGGCGGCTTCTTCCGCTCGCTCACCTGGCAGCCGGGCGCGAAAGACAGGGACGGGTCGTTCAACCTGGTCCAGCGCTGGGCGCGGGCCTCGACCGAGACGTTCATGAGCGCCGCGGCGATCGTCGACCTCGACGGTGACGGACGCATGGAGGCGGTGACCGGGTCGGGCGCCTACTGGTGCCGCTTCAAGAACCAGTGCGCCGACTCAGCGAAGGTCTGGGCGTTCCATCTCGACGACGGCAGCGACGTGCCCGGGTGGCCGCGGACCGGGAGCCAGGAGACGACGTTCCTGTCGGCACCCGCGGTCGGTGACGTCGACGGCGACGGGCGCCTGGACGTTGCGGTCGGCGGCACGACGTACGACCGGACGTCGGCCGGGAAGGGACCGAAGGCCGGCGGCGTCGACCTGTTCTACGGCGACCCGCGCAAACCCCGTGCCAGCTTCCGGACCACCGACGTCGAGGTGACCGGCTCACCCCTGATCGTCGACATCGACGGTCAGGGCACCCCGGAGGTGCTGGTGCCCGCGGCGGCCGCGATCACGGCCCTCGGGCCTGACCTGGCGGTCCGCGAGATCTTTCGTACGAGCCCGACGGTCAACGTCAAGGCGGCCGCAGCCGTCGGGTTGCTGGGGGACCGGTGGGGGCTGGTCACCACCGGCTTTGACGGGAACCGCAACGGCTCCGTGCAGGTGACCGACCTGCCCACCCCGACCTCGGCCCCGTGGCCGATGCACCGTCGGGACCCGCTGCGCACCGGCGTCCTCCCCCCGCCGCTGCCGTCCTCAGGCTTCTACGACGTGCCGGACGGTTCGATCTTCTCCGGTGCGGTGCAGCAGGCTGCAGCGGACGGCATCACCGGCGGCTGCACCGCGACCCGGTTCTGTCTCACGAACGGGGTGACCCGCGCGCAGGCGGTCACCTTGCTGTGGCGGGCGGCAGGCGCGCCGACGGTCGACGGACCCGGGTCGTCTGACCCGGTGAACGTCGGGCCCGGGTTCGCGGACGTCCCGGCAGACGCCTACTACGCGACCGCGGTCCGGTGGGCGCAGCGCCGCGGGATCACGTCGGGGTGCGCGGCCACGTCGTTCTGCCCGAGCCGGACGACGACCCGCGGCGAGCTGGTCACGCTGCTCTGGCGGGCGGCCGGGCAGCCGGACGCCGGGACGGCGCACGGTTTCGAGGACGTCCCGGCCGGCGCCTTCTTCGAGCGGGCGGTGACCTGGGCGGTGCAGCAGAAGATCACTCAGGGGGTCGGTCCGACCCGGTTCGCGCCTTCGTCCACCGTGACCCGCGGCCAGGCGGTGCTGCTGCTGGCCCGCTCGCGGTAGCGGTGGACCACGTTTCGGTCACGAACAGCGTGTGAGCCTGAAAAACTCAGCGTGAACGACCACGGTGTACCGGTGCTCGTACGCCGCCTTCCCCTGATCCTCGCCCCGCTGCTGGCGCTGACCGGCCTGGTCGGCGCTGCGCAGGCTGCCGAGTCGTCTCAGCGGTGGGAGGTGAACGAGCCGGGAGCCTGGTTGCAGTGGTCCTCGCCGGTGATCGCCGACGTCGACGGGGACGGCAGCCAGGACGTGGTGGTGGGCGGACTGAACGGTCGCCTCTACGCCTACGACGCCGACGGCCAGCCGCTGCCCGGCTGGGCCGGCGGGGTGCCGACGACCGGCGCGGTCGCTTCCAGCCCCGCGGTCGCCGACCTCGACGGGGACGGACGTCAAGAGGTGATCGTCGGGGTGGGTGCGCTCGAGGTGCCCGGCGAGCGCGGCGGGCTGGACATCGTCGAGGCCGACGGCACCCGGCGCTGCTCGATGCGCACGCCGGACGCCCGCTACCCGGAACGCACCGAGGGGACGGCGGTCTGGAACGCACCGGCGATCGGCGACGTCGACGGCGACGGGCACAAGGACATCACGTTCGGCTCGTTCGACCACATCGTCCGGGTCGTGGACGCGCGCTGCGGGACCAAGGGGACCTTCGACGCGGAGGACTCGCTGTGGTCCTCACCCGCGCTCTACGACGTGGACGGTGACGGCGCGGACGAGATCTTCCTCGGCAGCGACGCCAGCCG
>JBBSTR010000011.1:0-48152 GCA_038235705.1 Mycobacteriales bacterium | reverse complement strand
TTCTGACTACTTAGCCGTACGGTCTAGCCGTGGACGAGCAGAACTGGCCGGGCGAGTGGATGCGCGGAGTGTTGTCGCTGTGCGTGCTCGCCGTGGTCGCCGAGGAGGAGACCTATGGCTATGCGGTCGCGCAGCGGCTGCAGGTCGCCGGCCTGGGCCGCATCAAGGGGGGCACCCTGTATCCGGTGCTCACTCGACTGGAGCAGGAGGGCCTGCTGATCTCGACGTGGCGCGACGGGGACGGCGGCCCCGGCCGCAAGTTCTTTGTCGCGACCCCCGCCGGGCAGCGGGCGCTGCAGGGCCGCACCGCCAGCTGGCTGACCTTTACCGAGCGGGCCGCGGGCCTGCTCACCTTGGGGAGCGTGACCGCATGAGCACACCCGTGCAGACCTACACCGAGGAGCTGCTGCTCGCCCTGCGCCTGCGAGACCTGCCCGGCCCACAGATCGCCGAGGCTCTCGCTGAGGTGCAGAGCCACGTGGCCGAGACGGGCGAGGACCCTCGGGAGGCCTTCGGTCCGCCCCGGGCTTACGCGCAAGAGGTCGCGGCGGCGCTCGGCGCGCCCAAGGCGCCCCGGGCCGTCTGGCGAGGCGTGCTCACCTGGAGCACCGCCGCGTACGGGCTCGGCGGGGTGGTCGGCGCTTGGCTCACCGTCAACGGCGTCCTCGCTCTCGCCGCCGGCCGGCAGAGCGCACTCGGCCTTTGGCCCTGGGTCTCGCTCCTGCTCGGCCTCGCCGTGCTGATCGCGCTGACGGTCAGCCTCGGCCACCTGGCCCGCCGCCAGGACGTCCCGGTCCTCGACCCCCTGACCGGCGAAGACATGACACCTCCCCTGCCGCGCTGGTTGCTCCCGGCCATGATCAGCCCGCCAGCCGTCGCGCTCCTCCTGGCCGCCGTGCTCGGACTCGCCCAGCGCTGAGGCACCTGCGCCACCGAGGGCGAGTCGTCGACCACACCGCAGGCCCGTCGAGAGCCTCAACCTGGGTCCCACCCCGGACACGGCGAGGGGAACGTTGAGATCGGTCTCGTCCCGGCATGCGCGTGCTCAGGTCAGCCTCCCCTCCGACCGAGACGTCCGCACCGAGCACCGAGGCCGGTTCAAGAGACGGTGGGTGAGGGACGCCGCCCGCTCGCTCGGTGCGCCGTGCGGTAGCGCAGGTGCACGACGCCACAGTCGAACGTGCGGCTGTCCACGAGCTCCAGGTCCGCGCGTCGCTGGGCCCGGGGGAAGAACGGAGTTCCACCACCGACCAGCACCGGGTAGACGCGCAGTCCGTACTCGTCGATCAAGCCCAGCTTGGCCGGTGAGCGGGGTCCCGTCGACCGTGGCAGTCCGATCGAGCGGACGGTGGCGGCTGAGGGTCACACGGGACTGACACGGGACCAGGTTGACTGGCCCGGAAGACCGAGCCCTCGGTGCCGCACGTGAAAGACAGGACGCACGTTGCCCAACCCTGACCGCCGCACCGTCCTCGTCGGCGGCGCCGCCGCAGCCCTGGCCGCCCTGGTGGCGGGATGTTCGACCGCCGACCCGGTGACTGTGACCGCGACGACCCCGACGACCCCCGCGTCCGCGAGCCCGCCGGCCACGCCGGCCACGCCCGCCACGACCACCCCGCCGACCGGACCAGCCGTCGAGGTCGCGAGCGGGCCGCGCACGGGCACCGCTTTCGCCCTGACGTTCCACGGCTTCGGCGACCCCGCGCTGGCGCTCGCGCTGCTCGACGCCGCTGAGAGTCACGGGGCGCACGTGACCGTGCTCGGGGTCGGCACCTGGCTGGCCGACCCGACGACCGCTCCCGTCCTCGAGCGGCTCCGGTCCGGCGGGCACGAGCTGGGCAACCACACCTTCGACCACCCGGCACTGCGCCGGCTCGGTCCGGCCGCGACGCTGGCCGAGATCACCCGGTGCCGCGACGTGCTCACCAGCGTCACGGACATGCCCGGCCGGTTCTTCCGCCCGTCCGGCACACCGACCGCGACCCCGGAGATCCTGGCCGCCGCCGGGCTGGCCGGCTACCGGACGAGCCTGGCGTACGACGTAGACCCCGAGGACTACCGCGACCCGGGGGCCAAGACGGTGCAGGCCCGGGTGCTCGCCGCCGTGCGACCCGGCTCGATCGTGAGCCTGCACCTCGGCCACCGTGGGACAGTGACGGCGCTGCCTGCGATCTTGGACGGGTTGACGTCGAAGGGCTTGACTGCCGTGACGGCCAGCACGCTGCTCCCCGCCTGAACCGCACCTCCGACCGCGAGGAACCCGCCCGGTGAAACGCTCCGCCCCCCTGCTCCTGATGCTCGCGCTGGCCACCGCCTGCTCGTCAGGCACCCCTGCCCCCGCCGTGTCCGCTCCGAGCCCCACCGCCGCACCTGCGGCGTCGACCCCGACCCCGACGACGAGCACGAGCGCCGCGGCCGGCGGTCTGCCCGGCATGCCTCCGCTCCTGGACCCGACGGACGTCTACGCGGCGGACCGGGTCGGCATGCTCAGCCCGGAGGTCGCCGGCGACCCGAACCTGGTCTACGTCCCGAACAACGAGAGCAACACCGTCGACGTCATCGACCCTGCGACCTACAAGATCATCGACAGCTTCCCGGTCGGCGCGCTGCCGCAGCACGTCGTCCCCTCGTACGACCTGAAGACCCTGTGGGTCAACAACAACCAGGGCAACACGCTCACCCCGATCGATCCGAAGACCGGGAAGCCGGGCACGCCGATCCCGGTCGACGCGCCGTACAACCTGTACTTCACGCCGGACGGCCGCTCGGCGATGGTGATGGCCGAGCGGCTGAAGCGGATCGACTTTCGCGACCCGCACACGATGGCGCTGCAGAGCTCGCTGTCCGTGCCGACGTGCAAGGGCGTCAACCACGCGGACTTCTCCGCCGACGGCACGTTCTTCATCGCCAGCTGCGAGTTCGCGGGGCGGCTGATCAAGGTCGACGTCGCCTCCCGCGCGATCGTCGGGGAGCTGCCGCTCGCAGCCGGCGGGATGCCGCAGGACGTCCGGCTCTCCCCCGACGGATCGGTGTTCTTCGTCGCGGACATGGTCGCGAACGGGGTGTACGTCATCGACGCGAAGACGTTCACCCAGACCGGCTTCATCCCGACCGGCCGACAAGCGCACGGCATCTACTTCAGCCGGGACAGCAAAGACATGTACGTCTCCAACCGCGGCGAGGGCACCGTCTCGGTGATCGACGTGGCGTCGAAGACGGTACGGACGAAGTGGGTTCTCTCACCAGGGGCCAGTCCGGACATGGGCGGTGTCTCGGCCGACGGCAAGGTGCTCTGGCTGTCCGGCCGGTACGACAGCGAGGTCTACGCGATCGACACCACCGACGGGCACCTGATCGCGCGGATCCCGGTCGGCAAGGGTCCGCACGGGCTCTGCGTCTTTCCTCAGCCCGGCCGTTACTCGCTCGGGCACACCGGCACCTTCCGCTGAGGCGTCGTCCCCGCAGCTGACCCCTTCGGAACCGGACGGTGCCACGCTTCGTACACTTCCCCGACCCTCGTTCCCCACCTCAGGAGCCCCCGCGTGCGCAAGGTCCTCATCGCCAACCGCGGCGAGATCGCCGTCCGGGTCGCCCGCGCCTGCAAGGACGCCGGGCTCACGAGCGTCGCGGTCTACGCCGAGCCCGACGCCGACGCGCTGCACGTGAAGGTCGCCGACGAGGCGTACGCGCTGGGCGGCCAGACCCCCGGTGACTCCTACCTGGTGATCGACAAGATCCTCGACGTCATCAGGAAGTCCGGCGCCGACGCCGTTCACCCCGGCTACGGGTTCCTCTCGGAGAACGCAGGATTCGCCCAGGCCGTGATCGACGCGGGCGTCACCTGGATCGGACCGCCGCCCGAGGCGATCGCCGCGCTGGGCGACAAGACCACCGCCCGGCAGATCGCCCGCAAGATCGGCGCGCCGATGGTCGCAGGCACCACCGAGCCGGTCAAGGGCGTCGACGAGGTGCTGGAGTTCGTCGAGGAGCACGGCCTGCCGGTCGCGATCAAGGCGACGTTCGGCGGCGGCGGTCGCGGTCTGAAGATCGCGCGTACGAAGGAGGAAGTCCCTGAGCTGTACGAGTCGGCGGTGCGCGAGGCCGTCGCCGCCTTCGGCCGGGGCGAGTGCTTCGTCGAGCGCTACCTCGACAAGCCCCGCCACGTCGAGACGCAGGTGCTCGCCGACACGCACGGCAACGTCGTGGTCGTCAGCACCCGCGACTGCTCGCTGCAGCGTCGCTACCAGAAGGTCGTCGAGGAGGCCCCGGCGCCGTTCCTCACCGACGCTCAGACCGCCGAGATCTACGACGCGAGCAAGCGGATCATCAAGGAGGCCGGCTACATCGGCGCGGGCACCTGCGAGTTCCTGGTCGGGGCCGACGGGCTGATCAGCTTCCTGGAGGTCAACACCCGCCTGCAGGTCGAGCACCCGGTCACCGAGGAGGTCACCGGTGTCGATCTGGTCCGCGAGCAGTTCCGGATCGCCGACGGGCTCGCGCTGACCTTCACCGACCCGGAGCCGCGCGGCCACAGCTTCGAGTTCCGGATCAACGGCGAGGACCCGGGCCGCGGCTTCCTGCCCGCGCCAGGGGTCGTGACGAGGTTCGTCGCGCCGCAGGGCCCCGGCGTGCGCCTGGACGCCGGCGTCGAGGCCGGCTCGGTGATCGGCGGCGCGTTCGACTCGCTGCTCGCCAAGCTCATCGTCACCGGCGCCACCCGTCAGGAGGCCCTGGAGCGCTCGGCCCGGGCGCTGTCGGAGATGGAGGTCGACGGGATGGCGACGCTGCTGCCCTTCCACCGCGCGGTCGTCACCGACCCGGCCTTCAGCCCTGCCGACCCGACGAGTCCGTTCACCGTGCACAACCGTTGGATCGAGACCGAGTTCGACAACACCCTCGAGCCGTACGCCGGGGCGGTCGCGGCCGACGAGGAGCCTGAGGCACGCGAGACCGTGGTCGTCGAGGTCGGCGGCAAACGGCTCGAGGTCACCCTGCCTGCGGGCCTCGGCGCCGGATCTGCCCCGGCCGCCGCGAAGAAGAAGGCGCCGCGTGGCGGCGGGAACAAGGCCGGGGCGGCCGCCTCCGGCGACACCCTCACCTCCCCGATGCAGGGCACGATCGTCAAGGTAGCCGTCGCCGACGGCGACACGGTGGAGGTCGGCCAGCTGATCGTCGTGCTCGAGGCGATGAAGATGGAGCAGCCGCTCAACGCGCACAAGGCCGGCACCGTCACCGGGCTCGCCGCCCAGGTCGGCGCGGTCGTACCGTCCGGCACGGCCATCTGCGAGATCGCGGACTGAGCCCTCCCGTGCTCGGACGATCGTGAAGGCGCCGACCCGCGGCCAGCGCCTGCGCTACACGATGGGCGGGCGCCTTCCGCTGGACCGTCGCACCTGGGTGATGCAGGACCTCACGACCAAGGGCTGGCGCTGGCGGGCCATGGGTCGCGCCTCGTTGCAGACACTCCCGTTCGCCGTCCTGCTCGCGCTGCTGCCCGGTCCGGCCTGGATCCACGTCGCCGTCCCGCTGCTGCTGGTCGTCTCGGTCGCGTTCGTGACCGCGGCGTACGGGGACGACATCCGTGACCGTCGGCTCGCCCAGCACGGCCTGCCGGTCCCTGAGCGCGAACCCCCGCCGAGAGGTTTCTGATGCCCGCCTACTCCTCCAGCCTGGAGATCGAGCTCAAGCTCGACGTGGCTCCGACGACCGAGATCCCCGCCCTGACCGGCCTGCCCGGCGTGGCGAAGGTTGCCGAGCCGGTCACCCACCAGCTGGTCGCGACCTACTACGACACCGCCGGGCTGCACCTGCGCGCGGCGAAGATGACGCTGCGGAGGCGCACCGGCGGGCCTGACGCGGGCTGGCACCTCAAGACGCCGTCCGGCGCCGACCGCGAGGAGCTGAGCGCGCCGCTCGGCCCCGAGGGCGAGGGCGTCCCGGCCGGGCTGGCCGCGCTCGTCCGGGCTGCCACCCGGGGGGCTGTGCTGACGCCCGTCGCCGAGCTGAGCACCCGCCGGACCGTGCACCACCTGCTGTCCGCCGACGGCGCGCTGCTCGTCGAGATCGCCGACGACCACGTGGTCGGGACGCCGACCGGCGGCGTCCCGCTGGTCTGGCGAGAGTGGGAGATCGAGCTCAAGACCGCCGACCGAGACCTGCTCGCCCGGGTCGCGGACCGGTTGACCGACGCGGGCGCCGTGCCCGCGGACGCGACGTCCAAGGTCGGCCGGGTGCTCGCCGGGCGTCCGGAACAGGTCGCGTGGTGGGTGCGCGACGATCACCCTGGTACGCGCTCCGCGGGCGACGTGCTGCGGACCCACCTGTCCGACCAGCTCGCCGAGCTGGTCCGCCGCGACCCGGCGGTGCGCCGCGACCTGCCCGACGCGGTCCACAAGATGCGGGTCGCGACCCGCCGGATGCGCAGCGCCTTGGCCACCATGCGGTCGCTGGTCGACCGCACCCGCGCCGACCCGCTCCGAGCGGAGCTGGCCTGGCTCGCCGGGGTGCTCGGGCAGGCCCGCGACGCCGAGGTGCAGCAGGCGAGGATCGGCGGGCTGCTCGACGCCGAGCCGGAGCTCGTCGGGCCGGTCCGGCAGCGGGTCGACCAGCACTTCGCCAAGGTCTACGCCGCAGCCCACCGGGACGTGGTCAAGGCCCTGGACGGCGCGCGCTATCTGAGCCTGCTCCGCGACCTGGACGCACTGCTCGCCGAGCCGCCGCTGACCCACCTGGCCTTCGAGCCGGCGGAGAAGCGTCTGCCCAAGGTGGTGCGTCGGGCGTGGCGCACCCTGGACGACCGGCTGGCCGAGGTCGACGCGCTCGCTCCGTCACAGGCGCGCGACCTGCTGCTGCACGAGGCGCGCAAGGACGCCAAGCGGGCCCGCTACGTCACCGAGGCAGTCGCCCCCGCGCTCGGCAGGCAAGCCAGGGCCACGGCCAGAGCCGCCGAGGCGCTGACCGAGGCGCTCGGCGAGCACCAGGACGGCGTCATCACCCGCGAGCTGCTGGTCGCGCTGGCGGATGCCGCCGCGAAGGCCGGCGAACCGACCTGGACGTACGGCCGGCTGTCCGGTCTCGAGCAGGCCCGCGGCGAGGGGCTGGCCACCTGGCCCGCTGCCCGCGAAGCCGCCGCGACCGACGAGGTCCGGGGCTGGTTCACCTGATCCCCTCGCACCGATGAAGCGGAACGACCCGCAGCAGTACGACACCCTCGCCGACCAGTGGTGGGACCCGCGCGGCGACTTCGCCATGCTCGCCTGGCTCGCCGCCCACCGGGCCTCGCTGGTGCCGCTCTGCACCGACCCCGGCGCCCTGCTGATCGACCTCGCCTGCGGCGGCGGGCTGCTGGGCCCTCACCTGACCGGCTACCGGCACGTCGGCCTCGACCTGTCGCCCACAGCGGTCCGGGTGGCCCGCGACCACGGGGTCCAGACGGTGCGCGGTGACGTGCGGTCGCTGCCGTTCGCCGACGCCTGCGCCCAGGTGGTGGTCGCCGGCGAGGTGCTCGAGCACGTCGCCGATCCCGCCGTCCTGCTCGCCGAGGCCGTCCGCGTCCTGCGGCCGGGCGGCACCCTGGTGCTCGACACGATCGCGGACACTTTCCTCGCCCGGTTCGTCTCGATCACGCTGGCGGAGCGGCTGCCCGGCGGCCCCCCGGTCGGGCTGCACGACGGCGACCTGTTCATCGACCGGAACGCCCTCCTGCGTACCTGCTCCGACCTGGGGGTCGACCTCACCCTTCGCGGGCTCCGACCCTCTGCCCCCGGCTATCTCGCCTGGCTGACCAGACGACGCCAAACGGTACGGATGGTCACGACCCCGCTCACGTCCGTCCTGTTCACCGGGGTGGGTCGTAAACGGGCCGGGTAGGGAGGCGTCGTGACTCCTCCCTCCCGCCTGGTCTCCCTCGCTCACGCCGTCCCCGCCCCGATGGACCACGCCGACCTCTGGGACGACTTCTTCGCCGCCCGCTTCGGCAGCAACCCGCGGGCCGAGCGGCTCTGGAAATCTGCCGGCATCACGACCCGGCACGGTGTGCTGGACCCCCGGGTCGAGGACGTGACCGGCTGGGGCACGGCTGCACGCATGCGACGGTTCATGCAAGAGGCGCCTGCGCTCGGGAAGGAGGCGGTCAGCGGCGTGCTCGACAAGGTCGACCCGGTCGATGTCGGGCTGTTCTCGGTGGCGTCCTGCACCGGCTACGCGACACCGGGCCTGGATATCGTGCTGGCCCGTGACCTCGGCTTCCCCGACTCGACGCAACGCCTCGGGATCGGTCACATGGGCTGCTACGCCGCACTGCCGGGGCTGCTGTCGGTCGCCGACTTCGCCCGCGCACGGTCCCGCTCGGCGGTCCTGCTGTGCTGCGAGCTGACCAGCCTGCACGCCCAGCCGCCGCTGGCCGCCGACACGTCCGAGGGGCTGCAGCAGCTGGTGGCGCACTCGCTGTTCGCCGACGCGGCCGCCGCAGCCGGGGTGCTGCCCGGCGACGCGCCCGAGCTGCCGGCCGGGCTCGAGATCATCGACAGCGAGGCCGAGACCAACGTCGACACCGCCTCGCTGATGACCTGGGACGTCACCGACACCGGCTTCCGGATGGGTCTGTCGCCGATGGTGCCGAGGGCGCTGCGCGCCGCCGTGCGCCCCGTCGTGGACCGGCTGCTGGCCCGCCACGGCAAGACCGTGCACGACGTCGCCGGCTGGGCCGTGCACCCCGGCGGTCCGAAGATCCTCGACGTGGTCGGCGAGCAGTGCGAGGTGCCCGACGGTGGGCTCGACGTGTCCCGGCGGGTTCTCGACCGAAACGGCAACTGCTCCAGCGGCACCGTGCTGATGGTGACCGAGGAGATGCTGGCGACGCGCTCGTTCGACCCGGGCGACCTCGTCCTGCTGATGGCTTTCGGGCCAGGCCTGACCCTCTACACGGTGCTGACCCGCTGGGCCGCCGCCGCCTGACCCCGTATCGCGTGACCGGTCAGGCGTGCAGCATCAGCTGACGCGCGGCCTCGGTCACCGATCCCGAGAGCGACGGGTAGATCGAGAACGTGTGGGCGATCTGGTCGACGGTGAGCCCGTGCTGCACCGCGAGCGACATGGGCATGATCAGCTCAGAAGCGTTCGGCGCGACCACGACCCCGCCGAGGACGGTCCCGGCACCAGGCCGGCAGAAGAACTTCACGAACCCCTCGGTGATGCCCTGCATCTTGGCCCGGGCGTTGGTCGCCAGCGGCAGCGTGACCGCGTTCGCCAGCACCTCGCCGGACTCCACCTGCCGCTGCGTGACGCCGACCGAGGCGACCTGCGGGTCGGTGAACACGTTCGCCGACACCGTCGACAGCCGCAGCGGCTGCACGGCCTCGCCGAGCGCGTGCCACATCGCGATCCGGCCCTGCATCGCGGCGACCGACGCGAGCAACAGCACGCCCGTGCAGTCGCCAGCCGCGTAGATCCCGGGGACCGTCGTACGCGACACCCGGTCCACCTGGATCGAGCCGTTCGCAGTGAGCGTCACCCCGACCTCCTCGAGCCCGAGACCCTCGGTGTTGGGGATCGAGCCGACCGTCATCAGGCAGTGGCTGCCGGACACCACGGTGCCGTCGGTGAGCGTCACTCGGACCCCGTCGCCGGTGTTGACCACCCCGGCTGCGCGACCACGCTGGACCTTCATCCCGCGGTCCTCGAACACCCGCTGCAGCAGCTCGGCCGCGTCGGAGTCCTCGGTCGGCAGCAGCCGCTCTCGGGAGGACACGAGCGTCACCTGTGCGCCCATCGCCTGGTAGGCGCCGGCGAACTCGGCCCCGGTGACGCCGGAGCCGACCACGACCAGGTGCTCCGGCAGGTCGGGCAGGTCATACACCTGACGCCAGTCCAGGATCCGATCGCCGTCCGGCTCCGCCCCCGGGATCACCCGCGGTCGGGCGCCGACGGCCAGCAGCACCACGTCCGCCTCGAGGCTCTCCTCGCCGACGAGCACGGTGGAGGCGCTGGTCAGGCGGGCCGCACCGGCGACCAGACGTACGCCGTCCTTGACCAGCCGGGCGGCGATGTCGGTCGACTGGGCCAGCGCGAGCGCCTTGACCCGCAGGTTCACCTCGTCGATCCGCGTGCTGACCTTGCCGTCGGTCCGCACCCCCAACCGGTCGGCGTGGGCGTACGTCGTCATCGCCTCGCTCGTCGCAATCAGCGTCTTGGACGGCACGCAGTCGGCAAGCACGCACTGGCCGCCGACCCCGTCACGATCGATCAGCGTCACCTGCGCCCCGAGCTGGCAGGCCACCAGAGCCGCTTCGTAGCCCGCAGGCCCTCCTCCGACGATCACGATGCGCATCACGGTCACCAGTGTCCCAGACACGCCATCGGTATCCTCGGCGACATGGCGCTGTACGCGGCCTACGGCAGCAACCTGGACCCGGCGCAGATGCACGAGCGCTGTCCCCACTCGCCTGCTCTGGGCACCGGCTGGATCGAGGGCTGGCGACTCACCTTCGGTGGTGAGGAGCTCGGCTGGGAGGGCGCTCTCGCCACGCTGGCGGAGGCGCTGGGCGAGCACGTGTTCGTCGGCGTGTACGACCTGACGGAGAGCGACGCGGACCACCTGGACGCCTGGGAGGGCGCTGACAACGGTCTCTACCGCAAGATCAAGGTGCGCGTGCACACCCTGGACGGGCACCGCCTCGCCTGGGTGTACGTGCTGGACGGCTACGAGGGCGGGCTGCCGTCGGCGCGCTACCTCGGTGTGCTCGCCCAGGCCGCGGAGGACGCGGGTGCGCCCGACGACTACGTCACGGACCTGCGCACGCGACCCTGCCGGAGCAACACCGTCTAGCTGGGCAGCTCAAGGCCGAACCCGCCGCGGAAGAAGACCAGCGGCCCCGCCTCGCGGCGCAGCACCAGGTCACGGACCCGACCGACCACCAGCTCGTGGTCGCCGCCGTCGTGCACCGCCTCGACGTCGCAGTGGACCGTGGCCAGCACGTCAGGAAGCACCGGGCCGGTCGGCGAGGCGGCCCAGCCCACCCCGGCGAAGCGGTCGGTGGCGTCGGCGAACACCCGGCAGAGCGGCTCCTGGTCGGCGGCCAGCACGTTCACCGTGAACGAGCCCGACGCCCGGATGAGCGGCCAGGTGGTGGACGTCTTCGCCGGGCAGAACAGCACCAACGGTGGGTCGAGCGACAGCGAGGAGAACGACTGGCAGGCGAACCCGACCGGCCGACCGTTGTCGGCTCCGGTGACCACCGTCACCCCGCTGGCGAACGCCCCCAGCACCCGGCGCATCTCGGTCGTCCGCAGCTCGGTCGGAGGGAGGGCTGCATCCATGGGGACATGTTCGCACCCGGCATGCTGGATCCATGACCGACGACGACCTTGCCCGCAGCCTTGCCCAGCTCACCGTCGAGGCGGGTGCGGTCGTGATGGAGGTCTACGCGACCGACTTCGCGGTGCGCACCAAGGACGACTCCTCCCCGGTCAGCGAGGCCGACGAGCGGGCCGAGGCGCTGATCCTGGCCGGCCTGGCGCGCCTGCTGCCCGGCGTCACCGTCGTCGCCGAGGAGGCGGTCTCGGCCGACGGCCTTCCACACGTTCCGGAGGAGTTCCTGCTGGTCGACCCGCTCGACGGCACCGCTGAATTCGTGCACCGGCGCGGCGACTTCACGGTCAACATCGCTCTCGTACGGTCCGGCGCACCGGTCCTCGGCGCCGTCTACGCCCCGGTGCGCGAGCAGGTGTGGGTAGGCAGCGGTGCGACCGCCGGGACCGCGGCCGTGCGGCCGGGGGGCAGGGTGCCCGACCTGCGACCACTGCGCACCCGCGCCTACCCGGCCGAAGGACTGACCGCCGTCGCGTCGGCCTCGCACCTGGACGCCGAGACGGAGGCGTTCCTGGACGCGCTGCCGCTGGCAGACCGGCGCAGCGCCGGCTCGTCGCTGAAGCTGTGCATGGTCGCGGGCGGCGAGGCCGACGTCTACGCCCGCTTCGGGCCGACGATGGAGTGGGACATCGCGGCCGGTCATGCCGTGGTCGCCGGCGCCGGCGGCCAGGTCCTGCGGCCTGACGGCAGCCCGTTCGTCTACGCCAAGCCCGGGATGCGCAACGGCCCGTTCGTCGTCTGGGGCCGCGAGCGGCTGACCTGACCGGACGGCGGGTCAGCGACCGAGCTGCTCCAGCACGGTCTCGACCAGCACCCGTACGCCGACGCCGATCGCGTCCTCGTCGACGTCGAAGGTCCCCTGGTGCAGGTCGAGCGAGCGTTCGCTGCCGGGTGGCCGCACCCCGAGCCGCGCCATCGAGCCGGGCACCGAGTCCAGGTACCAGGCGAAGTCCTCGCCGCCGAGCGACTGCGCCGTCGGCACGACGCCCGACGGACCCAGGGCGCGACGGCCGCCGGCCGCCAGCACTGCGGTCGCGTCGTCGTCGTTGACCACCGGCGGCACCCCGCGGGTGTAGGTGACGTCGACGGTGGCGCCGTACGGCTCGACCAGGCCCTCGACGACCTTGCGCACCAGCTGTGGGGCGCTCTCCCAGGCCGACCGGTCGAGCACCCTCAGGGTGCCCCGGAGCACGCCCTCACGCGGGATCGCGTTGCTCGCGACCCCGGCCGACACGTGGCCCCAGACCACGGCGAGCCCGGCGCGCGGGTCGACCAGGCGCGACAGCGCGGACGGCAGCCCGGTCGCGACGGTGGCGAGGACGTGCACCAGGTCGACGGTCGCGTGCGGCCGGGAGGTGTGACCCCCGGGCCCGGTGACGCGCACGGCGACCAGGTCGGCTGCCGCCGTGATCGGCCCGCTCCGCACCCCGAGCCGGCCGACCTCCAGCGACGGGTCGCAGTGCAGGCCGAACAGCGACAGCAGACCGTCGGTGCCGCCCTGCGCGACCACCTCGAGGGCTCCGCCGGGCATGATCTCCTCTGCCGGTTGGAAGATCAGCCGCACCCGGCCTGGCAGGTCCATCTCGGCGAGCGCGAGGCCCGCCCCGAGCACGATCGAGGTGTGCACGTCGTGGCCGCAGGCGTGGCACAGCCCGGCGACCTGCGACCGGTAGGGGACGTCCTTCTCGTCCGACAGCGGCAGCGCGTCCAGGTCGGCTCGCAGGCCTACGACCGGCCCGCCGCCGGAACCGATGTCACAGAGCAGTCCGGTGCCCCCGCGCAGCACCTCGGGCGCGAGCCCGGCCGCCCTCAGCCGGTCGATCAGCAGGCCGGTCGTGCGGTGCTCCTGGCGGCCCAGCTCAGGGTGGCGGTGCAGGTCGCGCCGGAACGCCACCAGCTCACGTCCGTGGAGAAGGAGCCAGGGATCTGCAGCAGTCACCACGCAGGCTTACCCGAAAGGTGCTCGGCGAGCAGCGCGTCCACCACCGGGAACAGGTCAGGCGAGTCCCCGGCGGGTGAGGTGGAGCCGGCTCCGGCGACCCGACGCTGACGCTCCGCCGAGCAGCCGCGCCGGGCCACCTCGGCGACCCGGGCCAGCTCCTGCGCGCACCCGAGCCGTTCGGCCGTGGGCGCCAGGTCGGCGGCCACGTCGATCAGCGACTGCCGCAGCGGCACCACCACGCCGCGCTCATCGATGATCTTCGCGTCGAGCCCGTAGCGGGCCGCTCGCCACTTGTTCTCGCGCACGACCCAGGCCTTCGGCATCGGCAGGACATAACCCTTGTCGATCTCGCGGTCGAAGATCTCCACCAGGCACTGCGCGAGCGCCGCCACCATGCCCACCTCGTACAACGTCGGCAGTCCGTCACAGACCCGCAGCTCGACGGTCCCGAAGCCCGGGTGCGGGCGGATGTCCCACCACACCTCCTTGACCGAGGCGATCGTGCCGGTGTCGAGCAGCAGGCGCATGTAGTCCTCGAACGCCGCCCAGTCCTTGAGCTGCCAGGGCAGCCCTGCGGTCGGCAGCCCCTCGAAGATCTTGCTGCGAGCGCTGGCGAGCCCGGTGTCCCTGCCGTTCCAGAACGGCGAGGAGGCAGACAGACCGAGGAAGTGCGGGACGTACGCCGACAGCGCGTTGACGATCGCGACCGCCTTGTCCGGCGACCGCACCCCGACGTGGACGTGCACCCCGAAGATCGTCATGCGGCGGGCCAGCCACTGCATGTCCTCGATCAGCTTGGTGTAGCGCGGCGACGGGCTGATCGTCTGGGTGTTCCAGTGCGTGAACGGGTGCGTGCCGCTGCACATCAGGCCGAGCCCACGGGCGTCGGCCAGCGCGCGCACCTGCTCGACCGTGCCGGCCAGGTCGGCGACCCCGGCGTCCACGGTCTGGTTGATCCCGGTGATGACCTCGATCGTGGACTGCAACAGCTCGTGCTTCGCGTAGGGGTGCTCGCCGTCCGGCGACAGCTCGGTGAGGATCTCCGACGCCCCGTCCGTCAGGGCCCGGGTCTCACGGTCGATCAGCTGCAGCTCCCACTCGATCCCGAGGGAGGCCCGCTCAGAGGACAGGAACTCGATCGCCACGCCTCAGACTATCCACCTGTGGTGGACGTCACGGCACCGGCACGACGAACGCGTCCACCGGGTGCGGCACCTCGAACTCGGTTCCGGGGAGCCGCAGGTCGCGCAGGTGCTCGCGGACCACCTCGCGCAAAGGACCCGGGAGCCGGGCCTGCACGGCGAAGTCCAGGACGTCGCCGTCGGCCCCGGCGAGGTCGAGCCTCGCCTGGAGCCGGTGGTGCTGCACCGGCTCGCCCAGGCCGGCGAGCGCCTCGAGGACCGTCTCGCTGAACCACTGCGGGTGGCCGCTGGCACGCGGGGCGAGCTGGGTCACCAGCGCGTTCAGCGCAGCGCGCGGGGCGTGCAGCACGACCAGCTCACCACCCGGGGCGACCAGGTCGTACGCGGTCGCGAGCGCGCCCGGCAGGTCGGCCACGTAGTACAGCGAGTGCACCGCGAGGACGACGTCGTAGGGCGCGTCGTCGGTGTGCCGGGCGACGTGCTCGTCGAGGGTGCCGCGGGTGACCCGGCTCGTCACCCCCGGCAGGGTCGACATCGCCTGCTCCCACCGGTCGGCGCTGCCTGCGAACGGCTCGATCCCGTCGAAGGTGACCGCCACCCCGGCGCCGGTGAGCCCGGCCGCCAGCACCGCGTCCAGGGTGCCGTCGCCGCACCCCACGGACAGCACGCGCACCGTCCGACCGGCGCGTGGCGAGAGCCGCTCCCCGAGCCACCGGGAGACGAGCGCACGCTGGTCCGAGCGGGCCTCGAAGACGGCGTGCGACCGGGCGTAGGTGGCCGGGTCGAGCTCGGGCAGCGGCAGGTGCGCGGCGGCGGCGTCAGCGACGACCGGGCTGTGACCGGCCACGGCCGGCAGCGAGGCTGTCGGCCCGGCAGCCGGTAGAGCAGGGGCGGAACGGGGCACGGGTCTCCAGACCGGCCGCCGCCGTCGACGACCTGCAACGACCCAACACCACAGGACGAGGTCCCGCATCCTCATGACAGCCAGCCCCACCGGATCTGCCGACACAGCCCAGCGCAGCCTCGAGCACTGGAGCGAGGCGGGACGCGCCGAGATGGAAGCGTTCTACGCGCTGGCCACCGAGGACTACCGCCAGCTCGTGCTGGCCGCCGACTGGCCGGCGCTGCTCGGCGCGCGCGCCCGGGACGGGTGGCGGCTGCTCGACGTCGCCTGCGGCTCCGGCAAGTTCCCGGCCGCCCTGCTGGCGCACAGCGACCTGTCCGGCCTCCCGCCGGTGACCTTCGACCTGCTGGACCCGTCGGCTTTCTCGGTGCAGGAGGCCAAGGGCCGTCTGGCGCCGCCGTTCACCCCCGGCGCCGAGCTGGTCTGCACGCTGCAGGAACTGCCCGACGGGCCGCCCTACGAGGTGGTGTGGGCGACCCACGCTCTCTACGCGCTGCCGCCGGACGAGCTGCCGGCCGCGGCGGAGCGGTTCGTCGCCTCGCTGGCCCCGGGCGGGCTCGGCCTCGTCGCACAGGCCACCTCGCGGTCGCACTACCTGGCCTTCTACGACGCCTTCCGGGCCGGCGTGCGCGAGGCAACCCCCTACACCTCGGCCGAGCAGGTGAAGAGCGCACTGTCCGGGGCCGGGGCGGCGGTCACCGAGCAGCTGATCACCTACACGACCGGCACCGCCGACCGGGCGGTCGCCGAAGGCTTCCTGCAGCGCTGCGCGTTCGACGACTCCGTGAGCCTGACCGAGATGGAGTCCGCCCCGGTGCTCGGCGACTACCTCGCCGGCTGCCGGGACGCTTCCGGCGCCTACTCCTTCGAGCACGAGGTGGCCCTGCTGTGGCTGTGAACCCGGCGACGCCGACGAACGAGCGGCTCCCGCAGGCCAACCGCGACGGCGGGATCGAGGCGGCCTGGTCCGGCAACGACCAGGACTGGTGGGACTGGTACGTGACGCTGGCGGCCAACACCGATGCCGACCTGGAGCTGACCGACGGCCCGGGGCTGCCGGACGTGACGCCGGCCGACGACGCCACCGTCGCGGCCGAGCTCGCGGTTCCGTACGCGCTGACCGACGTGCAGCGCCAGGCCTTCACCGACGAGGCGTTCGTCAAGCTGCCCGACGTGCTCACCCCGGCGGTTGTGCGCCGCCTCGCCGAGCGGCTCGAGCAGCTGCTGGTCGCCGAGCACGGGCCGGACACGGCCGGCCGGTTCACGGCCCTGGAGCAGATGTGGGAGCACGACCCGCTGATGCGGCAGATCGCTCTGTCGCCCAGGATCGGCGGGCTCGCGGCCGAGCTGCTCGCCGTCGACGCCGTCAGGCTTTACCACGACAACGCGCTGTCCAAGGAGCCCGGATGCGGCCGTACTCCCTGGCACCACGACGCCGAGCACTTCCCGCTCGCGACCGAGAAGGCGGTCACCGCCTGGATGCCGATGTCGGCGATCCCCGGGCCGATGGGGCCGCTGTCGTTCGCCCGCGGCGCGCAGTGGCGCGAGCTGGTCGCGGACCTCGGCTTCGACAAGGTCGGCACCAGCTACGACGAGCAGGTGACGCACCGCTTCGCCGAGCACGGGGTGCCGGTGGAGGCCGGGCCGTACGCGGTGGGCGAGGTCAGCTTCCACTCCGCGCTGTGCTTCCACACGGCGGGCCGCAACGGCACGACGCAGCCGCGGCGGGCGCTCGCCACCACCTACTTCCAGGACGGCGCCCGGGTGGTCGACGCGCCGACCATGGTCAGCGGCACGTGGCAGGAGTTCTTGCCCGGGGTGGCGCCGGGCGCGGTCGCCGCGAGCCCGCTCAACCCGGTCGTCGGCCGGCGGACTCACGCAGCGTCACCGGACGTCTGAGAGCGGCGACACGGCGCGTTGGCCCGCGTTCGGGCCACGGCTCGGGGGACACTGGTCGGCGGTAGAGCACCCGTTCAGGCGACAGGGAGGCACGTGGAGGGCACCGAGCGGGTGATCGGCGGGCGTTACCGCCTGCTCACCCGTCTGGGCTCGGGCACGACCGGCCACGTCTGGCGTGCCGAGGACGTCCTGCTGCGGCGCCAGGTCGCCGTGAAGGAGATCGTCCTCGCGCCCGGCACCCGTCCGGAGGAGGCCGAGGTGCTCCGCGAGCGCACCCGCCGCGAGGCCCGCTCGGCGGCCCGGCTCCACCACCAGAGCGTCGTCGCGGTCTACGACGTCGTCGACGAGGACGGCCGCCCGTGGCTCGTGATGGAGCTCGTCGAGGCCCGCACGCTCGCGGAGGTCGTCGCCCAGGACGGCCCGCTGTCCCCGGCCCGCACCGCCCAGGTCGGGCTCGCCCTGCTCGGCGCGCTCGACGCGGCGCACGCCCGCGGGATCGTGCACCGGGACGTCAAGCCCGGCAACGTGCTGCTGTGCTCGCCCGAGCGTGGTGACGGTCGGGTGGTGCTGAGCGACTTCGGGATCGCGACGACCGAGGGTGACGCGGCCCTGACCAGCACCGGACTGCTGCTCGGCTCCCCCGCCTACATCGCACCAGAACGGGCGCGTGGGCTGGCGCCCGGGCCGGCCTCGGACCTCTGGTCCCTCGGAGCCACCCTTTTCACCGCCGTCGAGGGCACCCTGCCGTACGACGGTCGCGACGCGCTCGAGACCGTCACGGCGGTCGTGACCGGGGTCCACACCCCCTTCGTGCAGGCCGGACCGCTGGCGCACGTCCTGACCGGGCTGCTGGAGAAGGACCCAGACCTGCGTACCGGCGCCGCCGACGCCCGTGCCCTGCTGGTCCAGGTCGCGCGCTCGGCGGACGACGTCCCGGCAGCCCGTCCGCCGACGCTCCGGCCCGAGAGCCCTGCCTCGCTCACCGCTGCGTTGCCGCTGACCGAGCACACGACATCGTCCCGCAGGACGTCGGCCGACGCCTCGCCGCGCCTGGCCCGGCCGACCCGACGCCCGACCGGCCTGGACACCCCGGCCGGTGCGGGCGCCCCGACCGGCCAGGAGGAAGCGTCGAGCCGACGCACGGCACGCCGCCCTTGGCGCCGGCGTCCGGCCGCTCCCGCCGCCGCCGGGCTCGCCCTGCTCGCGGTCGCGGCCGGTGGCTGGGCGGTCTGGAGCCAGGTCGGCGACCCGCCGCGGATCTTCCGGGCGGCCCCGGCGGTCGCCACCCCGTCGGCAGCGCCGCCGGCCAGCCTCGCGACGGCCCCCGCCGGCTGGCGCACGTTCACCGACCCGGCCGGGTGGTCGTTGTCGCTCCCGGCCGATTTCGTCTCCGTGCCGCGCAGGCCCGGCGAGGTCAACCTGCGCAGCGACGACCGCGGCCTGACCCTGCGGGTGTACGTCACCCCGGCCCGTGAGGACCCGCAGCGCACCCTGGCCGCGCTGGCCGCCGGGCGCGCGGACGCGCTGCCGGACTACCGGGAGCTCACCCGCCGCGCGGTGGACGACCCCCGGGGCGACCAGGCGGCGGAGCAGGAGTTCACCTGGACGGCGAAGGACGGCACCCCGCTGCACGTGCTGGACCGTGTGATGGTGACCGGCGGCGTGCAGTACGAGCTGTACTGGCAGGCCCGAGCCCGGGACTGGGCCGCGACCCGCTCGGTCTTCAGCGACGCGACGCAGACCTTCCGTCCCGCACCCGACGCCTGATCTCCCCAGCCCGCGGCTCGGTGTCTGCAGCGTCACAACCAGGCACAAGCCCCTCGACGTGCTGCAGACCACTCGGCTCGTTACCCTGAACTGTTCGCGCGCTCGCACGACGTTCCAGGACCACAGGAGGCAAGCCGATGGCCACCGCACCAGCAGGGACCCTCTACCGGGGACGCGAGGGCATGTGGTCGTGGGTGGCCCACCGGGTGACCGGGGTGCTGATCTTCTTCTTCCTGTTCGCGCACGTGCTGGACACCGCGCTCGTGCGGGTCAGCCCGGACAGCTACAACACGATCATCGACACCTACAAGACCCCGATCGTCAACCTCATGGAGGTCGGTCTGGTCGGGGCGGTGCTCTACCACTCGATGAACGGCCTGCGGGTGATGGCCATCGACTTCTGGGAGAAGGGTCCGCGCTACCAGAAGCAGATGACGTACGCCGTGGTGGCGATCGTCGCGATCGTCATGATCCCGGGCGCCTACTTCATGCTGCAGCGCACCTTCCTCGAGATGTTCGGCAACGCGTCGTGACCGCCACCCTGGAGCCCGGCACCGACCCGGCCGGCTCGCTGGTGATCGACAAGCCGCGCAGCCGCCGGTCAGGCCAGCGCAGCAAGACCAACTTCGAGATGTACGCCTGGATCTTCATGCGGATGAGCGGTCTGCTGCTGGTCTTCCTCGTGCTCGGTCACCTGTTGATCATGAACATCCTCGACGGCGGCGTGCACAAGATCAACTTTGGCTTCGTCGCCGGCCGCTGGTCCTCGCCGTTCTGGCGGACCTGGGACCTCGCCCAGCTGTGGCTCGCCGAGCTGCACGGCGCGAACGGCCTGCGCGTGATCATCAACGACTACGCCGAGCGGGACACCACGCGGTTCTGGCTCAAGATGCTGCTCTACACCTCGGCGCTGCTCGTCCTCATGCTCGGCACGCTCGTGATCTTCACCTTCGACCCGAACATCTGAAACCCGACGAGGCATCTAGGAGTCCCGAGATGGTCCAGGTCCACAAGTACGACACGATCATCGTGGGGGCCGGCGGTGCCGGCATGCGCGCAGCCCTGGAGGCTGGTCAGCGCTCCCGCACGGCCGTGCTGACCAAGCTCTACCCGACGCGGTCCCACACCGGCGCGGCCCAGGGCGGCATGTGCGCAGCCCTGGCCAACGTCGAGGAGGACAACTGGGAGTGGCACACCTTCGACACCATCAAGGGCGGTGACTACCTGGTCGACCAGGACGCCGCAGAGGTGATGTGCAAGGAGGCCATCGACGCCGTGCTCGACCTGGAGAAGATGGGGCTGCCGTTCAACCGCACCCCCGAGGGTCGGATCGACCAGCGCCGGTTCGGCGGGCACACCAGGAACCACGGCGAGGCCGCCGTGCGCCGTTCATGCTTCGCCGCCGACCGCACCGGCCACATGATCCTGCAGACGCTCTACCAGCAGTGCGTCAAGCACGAGATCGACTTCTTCAACGAGTTCTACGTGCTCGACATGGCGATGACCGACGTCACCGGCGAGGACGGGACGGTGACGCGTCACGTCTCGGGCGTGGTGGCGTACGAGCTGGCGACCGGCGAGGTGCACGTCTTCCAGGCCAAGGCGGTGCTGTTCGCGACCGGTGGCTTCGGCAAGGTCTTCAAGGTCACCAGCAACGCGCACACGCTGACCGGTGACGGCATGGGCATCGCCTACCGCAAGGGCCTGCCGCTGGAGGACATGGAGTTCTACCAGTTCCACCCGACCGGGATCTGGAAGATGGGCATCCTGCTCAGCGAGGCCGCGCGCGGCGAGGGCGGGATCCTGCGCAACTCCGAGGGCGAGCGCTTCATGGAGCGCTACGCACCGACGATCAAGGACCTCGCCCCCCGCGACCTGGTCTCCCGGGCGATCTACAGCGAGATCCGCGCCGGCCGTGGCGCCGGGCCGGACAAGGACCACGTCTTCCTCGACCTCACGCACCTGCCGCCGGAGCAGCTGGACGCCAAGCTGCCCGACATCACGGAGTTCGCTCGCACCTACCTCGGCATCGAGCCCTACGACGACCCGATCCCGATCCAGCCCACCGCGCACTACGCCATGGGCGGGATCCCGACCGACATCGACGCGCAGGTGCTCAGCGACAACACCACCATCGTCCCGGGCCTGTTCGCGGCCGGCGAGGTGGCCTGCGTGTCGGTCCACGGCGCGAACCGTCTCGGCACCAACTCGCTGCTCGACATCAACGTCTTCGGCAGGCGCGGCGGACTGTCGGCAGCGGCGTACGCCAACAGCGTCGACTTCGTGCCGATGCCTGAGGCCCCCGAGGCCGACACGCTCGCCATGCTGCAGAAGATGCGGGACGGCGGCGGCACCGAGAACGTCGCGCAGATCCGCAAGGAGCTGCAGCAGAGCATGGACACCAACGCGACGGTCTACCGCACCGAGGCGACGCTGAAGCAGGCCGAGATCGACCTGGCCGGGCTCAAGGCCCGCTACGAGAACGTCGGCGTCTCCGACCGCGGCAGCCGCTACAACCTCGAGCTGCTCGAAGCGGTCGAGCTCGGGTTCCTGCTGGACCTCGCCGAGGCGCTGGTGGTGTCTGCGAAGGCCCGTAACGAGTCGCGCGGCGGTCACTTCCGCGAGGACTACCCGACCCGCGACGACGTCAACTTCATGCGTCACACCATGGCGTACAAGGTGGGAACCGGTCCGGACTCAGAGGTCCGGCTGGACTACAAGCCGGTCGTCCAGACCCGCTACGAGCCGATGGAGCGCAAGTACTAGATGATTTCCCGATGACAACCACCGCGCTGCAGGACAAGCCTGCGTCCGAGGCGATGCAGCACCACGTCAAGACCGTGACGCTGAAGATCCGCCGCTACGACCCGGAGATCGACCCCGAGGCGCACTGGCAGGAGTTCACCGTGCCGGTCGAGCGCGGCGACCGACTGCTCGACGCGCTGCACCAGGTCAAGTGGTTCCAGGACGGCTCGCTCAGTTTCCGCCGTTCGTGCGCCCACGGGGTCTGCGGCAGCGACGCGATGCGGATCAACGGTGTCAACCGGCTGGCGTGCAAGGTGCTCGTCAAGGACCTCGCCACCACGGAGGGCCAGGAGATCCTGGTCGAGCCGATCAACGGGCTCGCCACGCTCAAGGACCTGATCGTCGACATGGAGCCCTTCTTCGAAGCCTTCAAGGCCGTGAAGCCGTTCCTCATCACCGACGACCGCGAACCCACCCGGGAGCGGCTGCAGTCGTCCGAGGACCGGGCCCGGTTCGACGACACCACCAAGTGCATCATGTGCGCCGCGTGCACCACCTCGTGCCCGGTCTTCTGGAACGACGACAGCTATTTCGGGCCGCAGGCCATCGTCGCCGCGCACCGGTGGATCTTCGACAGCCGCGACTCGGGCGCCGAGGAGCGCCTGGAGATCCTCAACGAGAAGGAAGGGGTCTGGCGCTGTCGCACGACGTTCAACTGCACCGACGCCTGCCCTCGCGGCATCCAGGTCACCAAGGCGATCCAAGAGGTCAAGCGGGCGCTGATCTTTCGACGCGGCTAGCCCGTGACGACGGCCCCGTCCGACGACCCCGCGGACCGGGTCCGACAGTTGCACCGGCGCTCGGTCGACGAACCCGCGCTCGATTGATCGACGGCACGGCCGCGACGCCCTGCTTGCCCGTGCGGCACCGCGGCAGGCGCTCTCGTTGCTGGACGTGGTCCGCCGCCGACCCGGCGAGGGTCCCCGCTGCCGGGACGCAGGCCGTTAAGTTCATCGATCGTGCGTCGCGCCTGGGTTGGAGGTCTGCTGCTCTGCGCTGCGGTCCTCACCCCGGTGGGCGCGGCACAGGCCGCCGACCCGATCAGACCAGGACTCCAGGTCGACCCACGCGCCGCGCCCCTGCCGGTCCTCAGCGCGGCCTCGTTCCTGGTCGCCGACCTCGACACCGGCGAGGTGCTCGCAGCCCGAGACGCGCACGGGCAGTTCGCGCCGGCCAGCACGCTCAAGACGCTCACCGCCGTAGCCCTGCTGCCGCACCTGACGCCGGACCAGCAGGTGACGCCGACCTTCGACGACGTGAACGCCGACGGCAGCAAAGTCGGGCTGGACTCCTCGATGAGCTATCCGGTGCTCGACCTGGTCAAGGCGATGCTCATGGTGTCGGGCAACGACGCAGCCGGCGCGGTCGCCACCGCCGTCGGCGGTCAGGACGCGGCGCTGACGCTGATGAACGACGAGGCACGACGCCTCGGAGCGCTCGACACGGTGGCGAAGACCCCCAGCGGCCTGGACGCACAGGGCCAGCTCAGCTCGGCGTACGACCTCGCCCTGATCGCCCGGGCCGGGCTCGCCATGCCGGTCTTTCGAGCCGACGTCGCGACCCAGACCTCGAGCATCCCGGCGCCGGGCGGGACCACGATCGAGACCTACAACCACAACAAGCTGCTCCGCACCTACCAGGGGGCGCTGGGGATCAAGAACGGCTACACGGTCGCGGCCCGGGCCAGCTTCGTCGGGGCGGCCGAGCGGGACGGCCACACCCTGGTCGTGACGCTCATGCGCGCCGACCCGAAGGTGTGGCAGGAGGGCGGGCAGCTGCTCGACTGGGGCTTCGCAGCCCTTGCGGCAGGCACGCAGCCGGTCGGCTCGCTCGGTGAGGCGGTGGCGCCGATGCCCGTAGCGACGCGACCGCCGGTCGCGACGACGCCGGTGGCGCTGGTGACACCGACGACGCAAGGGTCAGACGGGCGTACGCCGCTGGTGCTCACCACCGCCGGTCTGCTCGCCGCCGGGCTGGTGGTGCGTCGTCGTCAGGTCGTGGTGAGGCAGCGCCAGCGCCGCAAGGCGGCTCGGGCCCGACTCGGCGTCTGACGACCCGCACGACCGCGCACAGGGTGTAGTGCCCCACCGATGCCGGTGATCACCGACCGACGGCGCGCAGCACCGGGCCGCCGGACAGCAGAGCATCCAGCTGCGGCCCGTCGCGGTCCTGCGGCACCCCGGCCAGCAGGAACGTGGCGGACTCCCCTGGAAGCAGGGTGTGCAGCATGTCGTCGACCCGCACGTCCCGGGGGGCGAGGCCCAGGGCGACGGCGGCGCGATCCGGGAACAGCGCGAGGTCCCGGAGCAAGGTCTGCGCGGTCACGTGCACGGCCACCGTGTCGGGACCCGCCCGCTGCACCCGGGCCGAGAAGCCGGGGTCGGGGCGGCCCGCGTCGACGTCCTTGGCGAAGAACCACCAGGACCGCAGCCCGTCGGCCTCGGCCAGCAGCAGCTCGCCTGCGGCGTCCGCGGGTCGGCCCACCTCGTCCGGCAGACGGGCCCGTCCCGTCTCGCCCCCGGGCACCGACAGGCGCGTCGTCGCGGCGGCCAGCTCGTGGCCGGCCACCGACAGCCGACGAGTGCGTACCTCGACGTCCCAGGGCTCCGGACCGTCGTTGACCGCGACGACGTCGAACGCCCCTGGCGTGAGGCTGGACCCGGGCTCGACCGGTTGCACCGTGAGCAGGCGCGCCGCAAACGACCGGCGCAGCGCGAACCAGACCGGCTTCTCCAGGCCTTCGCCGTCCACCGCCGCCCAGGAGATCGCCGGCCAGCAGTCGTTGAGCTGCCACACGACAACACCGGCGCAGCGCTCGCGGCTGCGCAGCCACTCGACCGCAGCGACCTGACTGCGCGCCTGCACGACCTGGCTGAGATAGATCCAGTCGTCCGGGTCGACCGGGCTCCCGACGTTCTGGGCGACACCGCGGTCCAGCTTGATCACGCCGTCCTCAGCGCGTAGGTGGTGCCGCACGACCGGGTTGGTGAGGTCGAGGTCGCCCTCCGGCACGGCGGCCCGCAGGGTGCTCCAGGTGGGCGGCGCGCACCAGCCCAGCTCGGCCACGAACGGGGGGTCGGACTCCCGGTAGTGGGAGTAGTCCCGGTCGTTCCACTCCTTCCACAGGTGGACCGGTCCGACCGCCTCCTCCGACGGGTCGGCCCAGACCGAGCCCGACCAGGGACTGTTGCCGACGTACGGCCGGGTCGGGTCGAGCCGCGAGACCACCTCGGGCAGCACCCCGCCGTAGATGCCCGCACCCCAAGGCCGGCCGTCCAGCTCCTGCTGCCAGCCCCAGCTGTGCCAGCCCCAGACGCACTCGTTGCCACCGCACCAGAGCACCAGCGACGGGTGCGCCGACAGCGCGCTGACGGCCTGCTCAGCCTCGGCGCGGACCAGCGTCAGCATCTCGGAAGACTCGTCGTAGGCCGAGCAGGCGAACAGCAGGTCGTGCCAGACCAGCAGTCCCCGCTCGTCGCAGGCGGTCATGAACGTCTCGTCCACCACGTATCCGCCGCCCCACACCCTGATCAGGTTGGCTCCCCCGGCGACCGCCTGGTCGAGCCGCTCCAGCACCCGCTCGGGTGTCGCCTCGGCGACGAACGGGTCCTCGGGGATCCAGTTGTAGCCACGCACCCGCACCCGCCGTCCGTTGACGACCAGCGCCCACCGACGTCCACGCTCGTCGGCCGGCTCCTGGACCGACACCGAGCGAAGACCAGGACGGCGTACGAGATGCTCGGTCACCTCGCCGTCCACGACCAGCTCGACCAGAGCCGTGTAACGCGGCTGCTCGCCGAGGCCTATCGGGTGCCAGACCTGCGGCCGGTCGACCTGCACGCGGCACGACGCGGCGACCCCGGTCACGACGCACTCGTCGGTCCCGACGATCGCGCCGTCAGGGTCGGTCAGACGAACCCGCAGCCGAACCTCGTCGGCGGTGCCGTCGAGAACCACGTCGGCAGTGACGGCCACCTGTCCGGTCTCTCGACCGAGGTCGAGGTCGCCGAGCACGCGCAGCTCCTCCAGCCGCGCGCCCCGCCAGGTCTGCAGCTGCACCGCGCGCCAGATCCCTGCGGTGAGGTACGACGGGCCCCAGTCCCAGCCGAAGTTGCAGGCGCTCTTGCGAACGTACGGGTAGGGGAACGCGTAAGGCCGGGGAAGCGGCCCCACCTGTTCGGCGGACGCCTCGGCAACCGGGACCACCGGGAAGAACGTGACCGTCAGCGGCACGGTCCGCCCGGCCAGGTCCGTCGGCACCCGGAACCGGTAGCGCAGGTGCTGGTCCTGGGTCGAGCCGAGCGACCGCCCGGAGAGGCGCACCTCGGCGATCGTGTCGAGACCGTCGAAGACCAGCTCGCTCCCGCCCTGAGGGACCTCGAGCTCGGTGCTGTAGAGCCAGGTCGAGGCGCCGACCCAGTGCTGGTCCAGCTCGCCGAGACCGACGTCCGGGTCCTCGAGCAGCCCGGCCCGCATCAGGTCGGTGTGCACCTGCCCCGGGACGACGGCCGTGAAGGCTCGTCGTACGCCGGGCGGGGTCTCGTCCGGACCGTCGACCCAGGTGCAGGTCCAGGTGAGCCCGGTCAGCGGCGTCAGCGACGCACGATCCGCACCACCGTGCGCAGGGTGTGCAGGCCCACCGCCGCCACCACCGCGCCGCCGGCGACCGTGGTCGCCCGCGCAGCGAGCACGACCTGCTTCTCGGTCGGCAGCGCCATCGCCGCCACCCCCTCCTGGTCAGGTGCGCCGGGGACCCGGTGCGCTTGTTCGTCGCGTGCGACCGTCACGCCCCGGACGGGTCCGCGTGCGGCAGGCGCGAGGGGGGCAGCGGCCTGGACCGGTCGGGCGTCGGTCTCGACGTCGGTCTCTACGTCCTGCGACGGGGTCGAGCCGTTGATGTGCGCCCGCAGCGGCGACGGTGCACCGTCCTCGGTCAGGTTCGGCGGGTCGTCCGGGTCACCGGAGACGAACGCGGCCGGGATGCCGGCCTTCTCGGCCGAGACCAGGTCGGCCGTGCCGCTCGGTGGCACGTCCGAGTCGCCCTTGGCGGTGACCGCGAACGCCGCGGTGAACAGGATCAGCCGGGACAGCAGGTAGAGGAACAGCAGCAGCCCCAAGACGACCGCGAACGTGCCGAAGGTGGCCGCCTTGTTGCTGGTGGTCCTGGCGACGTAGAACCCACCGATGCTCTTGAGCAGCTCGAAGCCGATCGCCCCGAACAGTGCCGGCTTGAAGACGCCCGGGAAGTCGACCCGGACCTTCGGGAGTCGGCTGAGCAGGTAGGTGAACAGAGCGACGTCGAGCACCAGGCTCGCCGCGTAGGTCGCCACCAGGGTCACCAGCCGCGCCGGTGCCGTGTCGTCGATCCCGAACCAGCCGAGCAGCGTGTCGGTGAAGCCCGTGAGGAACCCCGTGACCAGCACCGATCCGAAGATGGTCGCGAGCAGGCCGATCAGAGTGATCGCGTCCCGCAGCTTCTTCACCAGGAAGTTCCCCGCCTGGACGTTCTGGTGCAGGATCGTCCGGATCCCGAACCGGAGCGCGTCGACGAAGCCGAGCCCGGCGTACAGCAACCCGATGATGCCGATGATCCCGGCCGAGGTCTTGGCGTCGGCGAGCACCATCCCGATCTGGTCGGCCAGGCCCCCGGGCAGCGACCCGGAGAGCGCGTCGGTGACCTTCTGCTTCGCCGAGTCCCCGTAGACGAAGCCCAGCACCGACACGGCCAGCAGCAGGATCGGGAAGAGCGAAAGGAAGAAGAAGTACGTGATGGCCGCGGCCAGACGGTCACCGGTGTCGGCCTGGTAGCGGCCGCCCGCCCGGATCAGGTGGTCGAGCAGCGGCAACCGCGCACGGGCGCCAGCGAACAGTGCCTTGAGCCGGTCCACGGCTACTCCCTCGTACCGAAAGCAAAGGTCTCGAGCGGGCGCCAGGCACCGGCTGCCGAGCGTTCGTACAACGAGAACTCCGTGACCTGGAACGCCGCCTCGTAAACCGCCAGCGCGTCGAAGGCGATGTCCAGGCTCAGCTCGTCCAGCTCGTGCGCCACCGTCACGTGCGGGTGGTAGGTGAACGCCAGCTCACGCGCGAGCGGCCCCTGACGCACCGCCTTCTCCAGCAGCTCGCACTCGGCGATCCCCTGCACCAGCGGGACGAACACCACGGGCGAGACCGGCCGGAACGTCGCCGAGCCGCGCAGGTGCAGGCGGAACGGCCGAAAGATCTCCGCCACCTCCGCCAGGTGCTGCTCGATGCCCGGCAGCTCGTCGTTGGTGGCCACGGTCGGCGGCATCAGCGTCACGTGCGGCGGGATGTCGGAGGCGTTCGGGTCGCCGAGCCGTTCGCGCCAGGTCTGCAGCTCGGTGCAGTGCGGCTCCGGGATCGGTATGGACACACCCAGGTGGTGCGCCACTAGTCCGCCTCGCGAGGACGCAGCAGACCGACCTTGTCCCGTACGCGCTCCATCGTCGCCGCGGCCACCTCGCTCGCCCGCACCGCGCCGTCGGCCAGCACCTCGTCGAGGTAACCGGGGTCGGCGACCAGCTCGACGAACCGCTGGCGCGCCGGGGCGAACAGCTCGACGACCGCCTCGGCGACGGCGCCCTTGAGGTCGCCGTACCCCTTGCCCTCGAAGTCGCGGGCGAGCAGGTCCGTCGAGGTGTCGGTGGCGACCGACAGGATCGTCAGCAGGTTCGTCACCCCCGGCTTGTCGTCGCTGACGACGATGTCGCGTCCGGTGTCGGTGACCGCGCTCTTGATCTTCTTGGTGAGCGCCTTCGGCTCGTCGAGCACCCAGAGCGTGCCGTTGCCGCCGGTGCTCTTGCTCATCTTGGCCGTCGGGTCCTGCAGGTCCTTGATCCGGGCGCCGGGCTTCGCCAGGTAGGGCCCCGGGACCTTCAGCGTCTGCCCGTAGCGGCTGTTGAAGCGCTGCGCGAGGTCGCGGGTCAGCTCCAGGTGCTGACGCTGGTCCTCCCCGATCGGGACGGCGTCCGCGTCGTAGAGCACGATGTCGGCGGCCTGCAGCACCGGGTAGGTGAACAGCCCGACCGAGCCGCCGCCCTTCTCCTTGAACTGCGTCATCCGGCTCGCCTCACCGAAGCCGGTCAGACAGCCGAGCACCCAGGCCAGCTCGGCGTGCTGGTGCACGTGCGAGTGCGCGAACACGGTGCTCCGCTTCGGGTCCAGGCCCAGCGCGAGCAGCTCGGCCGTGGACTCCCGGGTGCGCCGGGTCAGCTGGGCCGGCTCCGGGAGGTCGATCAGGGCGTGCAGGTCGGCCAGGAAGAAGAAGCAGTCGTTGTCGTCCTGCATCGACGCCCAGTGCCGCACGGCGCCGACCCAGTTGCCGAGCTGGAAGCTGGCGCCGGTGGGACGGATGCCGGAGAGCACCCGAGGTCGCTCGCCCTCGGCCGGGGTCTCATACGCGGTGGACACGGGGGCCATCCTGCCACCGGGTGTCCCGGCCGTGACTGTGGCACGGCGCTGTCCACGAGCCTGTGGCACGGTGAGCGCGTGGCTGCATGGGACCTGGTGGTCGTCGGCGCGGGCCCGGCTGGCTCCGCGGCGGCTCTCGGAGCGCTGCGCGCGAAGCCGTCCGCCCGGGTGCTGCTGCTCGACCGGTCGGACTTCCCGCGCGACAAGAGCTGCGGCGACGGCATCGCGCCGCACGCCCTGGACGAGCTGGCCCGGCTCGGGGTCGCGGACGTGCTCGCCGACCAGGTTCCGGTGCGCCGGCTCGCGCTGGTCTCCCCCGGCGGGCTGGAGGCGGCCAGCACGCTCGCCCGCCCGGACTACGTCGTGCCTCGCGAGGTCTTCGACGCCCGGCTGGTCCGCAAGGCGGTCGAGGCGGGCGCGGTGCTGGAGAGGCGTTCCGTGCGGGACCTCGCCGAGCTCGACGCGGCCGTCGTCGTCGGTGCGGACGGGGCCAACAGCACCGTCCGCAAGCTGTGCGGGGCGCCCAAGCAGAAGCCGTCCGCACTGGCGCTGGCCGTGCGCGGCTACGCGCCCTCGGTCGGGGACGTGCCGCAGCAGCGGATCGTCATGGACTCCTTCGGCTGGCCGGCGTACGCCTGGGCCTTCGACACCGGGACCGGGGTCGCGAACGCCGGGTTCGGGATGCTGCTGCCGCACCTCCAGGCGCTGCCGGGGTCATCGAAGGAGTATCTGCACCGGCGACTGACCGAGCTGCTGCCAGTCACGGTCGCGACCCGGCTGGTGAGCCACCACCTGCCGCTGTCGTCCTTCCGGCCCGCGCCCGCGTACGGTCGGACGCTGCTGGTCGGTGACGCGCTCTCCCTGATCAACCCGCTGACCGGGGAAGGCATCTACTACGCCCTGCACTCCGGTCGACTGGCCGGCATCGCCGCCGTGACCGCGTCGGACCCGGGCGCGGCGTACAGGGCGTCGATGCACGCCGAGCTGGGCCGCCACCTGCGCCACACCGGTGCGCTGGCCTGGCTCTCCCGCAGAGCCGGGGTGGTCGACGCGGGCGTCGCGGCCGCCTCTCGGTCGCCGGCGGCCTACCACGCCCTCGTCGAGGTCGGCCTCGGGCGCGGCCTGATCACCGCCCCGCTCCTGCGCGCCACCGCCGGCTCGATCACGCGCCGCCTCGTCCGTCGCTGACCGGCGTGCTGTCGCTTCCTCCAACCGTCTCCCGCGCCCGTTCCGGATGCTTGGGCACCCACCTCTCCACTCTCTGGGCCTCGTAGCCTCGCAAAGGGGGCGTGTGGGGCACAGGTGGGTGTCCAAGCATCCACCCCTGTCCTACTGGGAGCCGCGGGGCCGCTGGGCCGCTGGGCCGCTGTGCCGCTGGGCCGCTGTGCCGCTGTGCCGCTGTGCCGCTGTGAGCCAGGCGTGACGATGCGCATGATCGACGGAGCATCTGACCGTTGAGAAGGCCAGCTGACGGGCCCTCGGACGGTCAGACGCTCCGGTGATCCTGCTCGCCGAGGCTCAGCGGGGCTCGGCGGCCAGCTCTGCGAGCACCTCGGCCTGCCGGGCCGTGAGCTTCTCGAGCATCTCCACCAGGAACGACTCGGTCTTGCCCCCGATGATCGGGACGCTGACCTTGACCGTGCCTTCGACGGTCCAGACGCTGGTGTCACCCTCGGCGACCACCGTCTGCGTGCCGCCCAGCTGGGCCGGCGCCCCGGCGAGCGTCACCTGCCAGCGCCCGCGCCAGGCGCCGTCCGCACTGGGAGCGTCCCAGGTGTCGGTCTGGGTGACCCGCCCGTCCTTCGGCAGGAACCTCTGCAGGAACCCCGGCACGCCGTCCGGCAACGCACGGCTGTGCACCATCACCACGCCGCCGTCCGGAGCCTGCTCGCGGCTGATGACTCGGCTGTCGTCGTGCAGCTCACGCGCGACCGCCTCGGGCCAGCGCTCGCTCGTGATCGCGCTGCCCGTCTGACCGACCGGGCTCGGGACGTCGTGCGAGACGGAGAAGCTCTTGCTCACGCCTGCAGCCCCTTCGCCGCGTCACCCGCACGGACGGCCTTGCTCAAGCGGAGGCCCGCTTGAGGTTGTCGTCGATCGAGGCGAGGAACTCCTCGGTGGTCTGGAACGGCTGGTCCTTGCCGACCAGCAGCGCGAGGTCCTTGGTCATCTTGCCGCTCTCGACGGTCTGGATGCACACCTGCTCGAGGAGGTGCGCGAACGCCGACACCTCGGGGGTGGAGTCCATCCGGCCGCGGTAGTCGAGCCCGCGGGTCCAGGCGAAGATCGACGCGATCGGGTTGGTCGAGGTCGGCTTGCCCTGCTGGTGCTGGCGGAAGTGCCGGGTGACCGTGCCGTGGGCGGCCTCGGCCTCCACGGTCTTGCCGTCCGGCGTCATCAGCACCGACGTCATCAGGCCGAGCGAGCCGAAGCCCTGCGCGACCGTGTCGGACTGCACGTCACCGTCGTAGTTCTTGCAGGCCCAGACGTAGCCGCCCTCCCACTTCATGGCCGCCGCGACCATGTCGTCGATGAGGCGGTGCTCGTACGTGATGCCGGCGGCCTCGAACTCGGCCTTGTACTCCGCCTCGAAGACCTCGGCGAACAGGTCCTTGAAGCGACCGTCGTAGGCCTTCATGATCGTGTTCTTGGTCGACAGGTAGACCGGGAAACCGCGGTCGAGGCCGTAGCGCAGCGACGCGCGGGCGAAGTCACGGATCGAGTCGTCCAGGTTGTACATCGCCATCGCGACGCCGCCGCCCGGGAAGTCGAACACGTTGTGCTCGATCGGCTCCGAGCCGTCCTTCGGCGTGAAGGTGAGCGTCAGGGTGCCCGGGCCCGGCACGACCATGTCGGTCGCGCGGTACTGGTCGCCGAAGGCGTGACGGCCGATGACGATCGGCTTGGTCCAGCCCGGCACCAGACGCGGGATGTTGCTGATGACGATCGGCTCGCGGAAGATGACGCCGCCGAGGATGTTGCGGATCGTGCCGTTCGGCGAGCGGTACATGCGCTTCAGGCCGAACTCCTCGACCCGCGCCTCGTCCGGCGTGATGGTCGCGCACTTGACGGCGACGCCGTACTTCTGGGTCGCCTCGGCGGAGTCGACGGTGATCTGGTCGTCGGTGGCGTCGCGCGACTCGATCCCGAGGTCGTAGTACTTCAGGTCGACATCGAGGTAGGGCAGGATCAGCTGCTCCTTGATGAAGGACCAGATGATGCGGGTCATCTCGTCGCCGTCCATCTCGACGATGGGGTTCGCGACCTTGATCTTTGCCATGTGGTGTGGGGCTCCTTGTGAAGGGTTGACGGGAAGTTGTGCGATCGCTCTAGATCAGGCCGAGCTCGCGGACCGCGTCGCGCTCCCCGGTCAGCTCGGCGACGGAGGCGTCGATCTTGCCGCGCGAGAAGTCGCTGATCTCGATGCCCTGCACGATCTCCCACTCCCCGCCGCTGCTGGTGACCGGGAAGGAGGAGATGATCCCCTCCGGGACGTCGTACGAGCCGTCGCTCATGATCGCGGCGGAGGTCCAGGCGCCCTCGGGCGTGCCGTTCACCCAGTCGTAGACGTGGTCGATGGCCGCGTTCGCCGCGCTGGCCGCGCTGGAGCTGCCGCGCCACTCGATGATCTCGGCACCGCGCTTGGCGACCTTGGGGATGAAGTCGCCCTCGGCCCAGCTGCGGTCGACGACCTCGAGCGCGGGCTTGCCGGCCACGGTCGCGCGGGTGAGGTCGGGATACTGGGTGGCGCTGTGGTTGCCCCAGATCGTGACGCCGGCGACGTCTGCGACCGCGACCTCGGCCTTCTTGGCGACCTGCGCGACCGCGCGGTTGTGATCGAGGCGGGTCATCGCGGTGAAGCGGCTGCCGGGGACGTCCGGGGCGTGGCTGGCCGCGATGAGCGCGTTGGTGTTGGCCGGGTTGCCGACCACGAGCACGCGCACGTCGCTGGCCGCGCCGGCGTTGATGGCCTCACCCTGCGGCTTGAAGATCCCGCCGTTGGCGCTCAGCAGGTCCCCGCGCTCCATCCCGGCCGTGCGCGGACGGGCACCGACCAGCAGGGCCACGTTGACGCCGTCGAACGCCTTCGTGGCGTCGTCAGTGATCTCGATGCTGGACAGCAGCGGGAAGGCGCAGTCGTCGAGCTCCATCGCGGTTCCCTCTGCCGCCTTGAGCGCCGGGCTGATCTCGAGCAGCCGCAGCGCCACCGGGCGGTCGGGCCCGAGCAGCTGCCCGGACGCGATGCGGAACAGCAGGGCGTAGCCGATCTGGCCGGCGGCCCCGGTCACGGTCACGACGGTCGGGCTGCTGGGCATACGGAAGAGCTCCTCGGATCGGGGGTGTCCCGGCAGCGTACGAGCGCCGGTGACGGTCAGGGCCGCCGGGGTTCCCCTACCCAACCGCGGCCGCTATGCGCCCTGTGCGGTCGGGATGCTGATCGCGAGAGCGATCGTGGCCAGTCCGAGGAACAGCAGCAGGCCGGTGTCGAACGGACGGCTGCGGACGACGAGCGAGCCGGCCCTGCGCGACGGGAGCAGGAGCCGGAGCCCGGCGCCGACGAGCATGGCCCCGCCGATGACGACCGTTCCCTGCCGCCAGTGCCCCACGGAGACGAGCACGAGACCTGCGGCAGCCACCGCGACGACGAACGACGACGGCGCCTCGGTGAGCTTCACCGCTCGGGGCTGACACCCAGGTGACCGGCCGTCCGCTCCGCGGCCGCCACACAGTTCTGGAAGAGCATCGCCACGGTGGTCGGTCCGACCCCACCGAGCCGCGGGGTGATCGCGCCGGCCTTGTCGTTGCAGGCCTCGTCGACGTCGGGCAGCAGCTTCTTGCCCTCGTAACGCACCCCACCGCCCACGACGGTCGCGCCCTCGGCGATGTGCTCAGGCCTCAGGATCCCCGGCACGCCGACCGCAGCGACGACGACGTCGGCGCGGCGGGTGTAGCGGTCCCAGTCCGGGACGCCGGTGTGCACGACCGTCACGGCGGCGTTCGCGGTCGGACGTTTCTGCGACAGGAGCAGGGCCAACGGCCGCCCGAGCGTCGTTCCCCGGCCAAGGATGCAGACCTCCTTACCACTGATCTCGATGCCGTGATGGGCGAGCAGCGCCTCGATCCCGGCGGGCGTGCACGGCACCGGCCCGGGCATCCCGAGCGCGAGCCGGCCCATGTTGACCGGGTGCAGCCCGTCGACGTCCTTGTCCGGGTCCATCTCCAGCAGGGCGGACTCGAAGTCGATCTGCCGCGGCGTCGGGTGCTGGACGAGCATCGCGTCTGTGGCCGGGTCCTCGTTCAGCTCTCGGATCGCCGCGACCAGGTCGGCCTGGCTGCAGTCCTGGCTCAGGTGGACGTGCGGGCTGGCGAGGCCCAGCTCGGTCGCCCGGTCCATCTTCATCCGGATGTAGCCGGCGCTCGCGCTGTCCTCACCGACCAGGATCGTCCCGAGCCCGGGGCGGTGGCCGGCGTCGGTCAGCGCCGCGATCCTCGGCCTCAGGTCCGCATACACGGCATCGGCGACAGGGGCTCCGGGAAGCAGGCGGGCGCTCACCCGGGCACCCTAGACCGGGTGAGCCCTTCCGATCCGTTCCCGCCCGGCTTCTTCGACCGCGCCGATCCCTCTCCGGACACCGATTTCTACGCCTCCCCCCGGCTCGTGGCGCATATCGACGACGGTGCGATCGCGGCGGTGGGGACGTTGTACGAGGAGCTCGGGCTGACCGGCGACGTGCTGGACCTGATGAGCTCGTGGGTCTCGCACTTCCGTACGCGTCCCGCGTCCTTGACCGCCCTGGGTCTCAACCGGGCCGAGCTGGACGCCAACCCGGCGGCCTCGGTCCGGACCGTGCGGGACCTCAACGCCGACCCTTCGCTGCCCTATGCGGACGCGTCCTTCGACGCCGTGGTGAACTGCGTCTCGATCGACTACCTGGTGGACCCGGTCGCCGTGCTCGGCGAGGTCGCCAGGGTGCTCCGGCCCGGTGGGCTCTCGGTCTGCACCTTCTCCAACCGCATGTTCCACACCAAGGCCGTGCGCGGCTGGCTGGAGGCCTCAGAGGACCAGCGACCGGGACTGGTCGCGGCCTACCACCGGGCGACGGGACAGTTCGACGAGCCGGTGGTGGACCAGCGCGTACGCGGCAGCTGGCGCTCCGACCCGCTCTGGGCCGTCTGGGCGGCCCGCAGCTGAGGCACCCATGATCAACAGGGGGAAAGCGTCGCGACACGCCGGTGTGTCACAGCGTTAGGGCTCTGTTGATCTTCGATGGCAGGACGCTCCAGGATGCCGACCGGGCGCTCCAGACAGCGCTGCCGATCCGCGGGCGCATGGATCACGCGCTTCTGATCGCGGGCAGTCCGGCCCCCTCATCCTGGCGGACCGTCGCCAGGCTGCCGCTCGGTGACGGGGCGACGGGGCGCTCAGTGCGCGAAGTGACGGGTCCCGGTCAGATACATCGTGACGCCCGCTGCCTCGGCGGCGGCGATCACCTCGGGGTCACGTACGGAACCTCCCGGCTGCACCACGGCCGAGACACCGGCGTCGAGCAGCACCTGAAGCCCGTCGGCGAACGGGAAGAACGCGTCCGAGGCGGCAACCGCGCCAAGGGCCCGGTCACCGGCCCTGGAGACGGCGAGGCGGGCGGCGTCGACCCGGTTGACCTGGCCCATGCCGACCCCGACCGTTGCGCCGCCTGCGGCGAGCAGGATCGCGTTGGACTTCGTGGCGCGGACAGTCCGCCAAGCAAAGGTGAGGTCCTCGAGATCGGCGATCGGTGACCCGCAGGCGAGGGTCCAGTTCGAGGGGTCGTCGCCGGGCGCGTCCAGAGCGTCGACCTGTTGGACGAGCAGCCCGCCGCAGACCTGCCGAAACTCCAGGCCCTGCCCGGCATGTCCACTCGTCTCAAGGATCCGGATGGACGGTTTGCGTGACAACAGCTCCACGGCGCCGTCCTCGTACGACGGCGCGACGATCACCTCGGTGAACACCTCCGCGACCTGCTGTGCCATGGCCAGCGAGACCGGGGTGTTGGTGGCGATCACGCCACCGAAGGCGGACACCGGGTCGCAGGCGTGCGCCTTGGCGTGGGCGTCGGCGACGTCCGTGCCGACCGCGATCCCGCACGGGTTGGCGTGCTTGATGACGGCGACGGTCACCCGGTCACCGTGGTCGTAGGCCGCTCGCAGCGCCGCGTCGGTGTCGACGTAGTTGTTGTAGGACATCGCCTTGCCGTGCAGCTGCCGGGCAGAAGCGAGCGTGTCCGCGTCGGCACCGGGCACCCGGTAGAGCGCTGCGGCCTGGTGCGGGTTCTCGCCGTAGCGCAGCACCTCAGCCCGGCTGTACGTGGCACCGAGAAAGGCCGGGAAAGCCTCGCTGTCGGCCGGGCCGTAGCCCGCGAACCACGAGGCCACCGCGACGTCGTACGCCGCGGTGTGGGCGAAGGCGAGGCCGGCGAGACGACGACGCTCGGCGAGCGTGGTGCCGCCCTCGCCCACCGCGGCCAGCAGCGCCGGGTAGCCGGAGGGCGAGACGACGACGGCGACCGACGGGTGGTTCTTGGCTGCCGCGCGGACCATGGTCGGTCCGCCGATGTCGATCTGCTCCACGCACTCGTCGCTCGTGGCCCCGGAGGCGACCGTGTCCGCGAACGGGTAGAGGTTGACCACGACCAGGTCGAACGGCGCGATGTCCAGGTCGGTGAGCTCTTGCACGTGCGCCGGCAGCCGGCGGTCGGCGAGGATGCCCGCGTGCACGCGGGGGTGCAGCGTCTTGACCCGCCCGTCCAGGCACTCCGGGAAGCCGGTCAGCTCGTCCACCGGGGTGACCGGCACGCCCGCCTCACGCAGCCGAGCGGCCGTCGAGCCGGTCGAGACGATCTCGACACCCGCGGCCGCGAGGCCCTGGCCGAGCTCGAGCAGCCCGGTCTTGTCGTACACGCTGACCAGGGCACGGCGGAGGGCTACGAGATCGGGGGTTGTCACGGTGACGGCACTCCTGCGTGGGCGCGGGCGAGCTGCCCGACGGTCTCGACGAAGAGCGGTCGCTCGACGTCCTGGATACGGGCCTGGAGGGTCTGTTCGGTGTCGCCGGGCAGCACGGGCACGGCGGCCTGGGCGAGCACCGGGCCGGTGTCGACGCCCTCGTCGACGAGGTGGACGGTGACGCCGGAGATCTTGACGCCGTACGCCAGTGCGTCGCGCACGGCGTGCGCCCCCGGGAAGGCCGGGAGCAGCGCCGGGTGGGTGTTGACGCATCGGAACGCCTGAACGAAGGCGGGCGCGAGGATGCGCATGAAGCCAGCACAGACTACCAGGTCAGGACGTAGATCCGTGACGGTGTCGAGCAGCTTGGCGTTCCACGCGTCTCGATCCTGCCCAACCTCCAGGCAGAACGTCGGGACGCCGGCCGCCTCGGCACGCTCGAGCGCGCGCGCCCCCGGCCGGTCGGTGCCGACCGCGACGACCACAGCGCCGTACGCCGGCTCGGCAGCCGCGTCGAGCACGGCCTGCGCGGTCGTCCCCGACCCGGAGGCCAGCAGGACCAGACGGGCGGGCTGCCGGTCGGTCACGGTCCTCCTCGAAGGCGGTCCCGGGCGTACGTCCCGGCCGGTCGACCCTACCGGGAAGGCTCTGACCCAGCCGGGCGGGCGGGTCGCTCAGCCGTCGATGGTGCGGCCCTGGGAGGTGCGCCGCAGCAGTCGCGCCGCGCCGGGGAGCCCCGTCAGCAGACCGCCCACCTCGACCACCTGACCGCTGAGGTGGTCGACGCGCCCGGTGAGGCGGGCGACCCCGGGCATCAGTCCCTCGAGGGCCGACACGGCCGGCAGGACCTGCTGGTCGATCCGTTCGAGCAGCTCCGGGAGGGCGTGCATCACCTCCGCTGCGTCGCCCACCAGCCGGGGGTCCATCGCGAGGAGCCCGGAGAGCGCTGTGCGGGCTTGGCTCAGGACCTCGACCGCGTCCCCGACGACGGTCGGGTCCAGCTGGGACACGGCCCGGGCCATCGGTTCGAGGTCCTGCAGCAGGGCCGTCACCGTCGGCCGCAGCCCGTCGAGGTCACGGACGAGGGTGTCGACGCCGGCGACCGCGACGGCCGCACGGTCGGTCGCCGCGCTCAGCCGGTCGATCACCGGCTCGACCTGGTCGACGATCCGCACGAACCGCGGCACGGCGGGCTCGACGTGGTCCAGCAGCGTGCTCACCCGGTCAGCCACCACGCCGAGCCGGGCGACCGCCACGGAAGCGTCCTCGACCAGGGTCACCAGGTCCCGCACGAATGCCACCGTGCGCAGCGGCAGCGCGAGGCCGAGACGCACCGCCTGGAAGGGCAGCAGCAGGAGGTTCACGGGCACGACGCTAGCGCCGACATCCGCGAGACTGTGGCCATGACGACCCCCGCGGGACGCCCTCCGACCGCCGCCCGCAACGGGTTCGGCACCGCCGCTCTGGTCGTCGGGGCGTTCGCGTTCCCGCTGCTGGTGCTGCTCGGTCCCGGGCTCCTCGCCGGGGTCGCCGCTGTCGTTCTCGGCCTGCTCGGGCTCAGACGGGTCCGGCACGGCGAGGCGACGAACCGGCGCGCGGCGGTCGGCGGCGTCGCGCTCGGTGTCGTCGCCGTGCTGCTGTTCGCAGCGCTGCAGGCGTACGGCGCCTACTACACGCGCGGGCCGGCCGGCCAGCGCTACGTGGACTGCGCACAGGCGACCCGCGAGCTGGCTCGCGACGCACGCGCCCAGGCGGTACGGGTCTGCGCCGACCGGCTGGCCGACGAGCGCCGCACGTCGGGATGACCGCCGTTAGCGTGGACCCGTGACCCGGCCCCGTGACCCGTACGCCCCGCCGGACCCCGACGCCCTGCCCCGCGGGCCTCGCGTGCCGGTCCCGGCCGCAGACGAGCAGCCGCTGTTCGGAGCACCGACCGGGTCGCCGGAGACCGGACCCGGGCCGCCGCCGGCGCCACCGCGTCGCCACCGGCAGGACGTCGCCGCCCTCGTGCTCGGGGTGCTGGCGCTGCTCAGCAGCATCACCGTGTTCGGCGCGGTCGCCTTCGGCCTGCCGGCCGTGATGATCGGGTTCGTCGCACGCCGACGCGCCCGGCTCGCGGGCCGTCCCGCCGGTTTCCCGATCGCCGGGATCGCCCTGGGGCTCGTGGCGCTGCTGGTGGCGGGCGGTCTGCTCGCCTACCTCGCCCCGCACCTCACCCGCTACGAGGACTGCCGGCGTGCCTCGTTCTCGATCGCTCAGGACAAGGTCTGTCAGAACCAGCTCGAGGACGGTCTAGGCGTCGGCTGACGCCCGGGCGGTCCGACGAGCGAGCAGGCGCTGCCCACCGACGGCGAGCAGCGCCCCGCCGGTCACCTCGACGGCAAGCGCGAGACCGGCTGACCAGGGCGCCGGCCCGACGTCGCTGAGCCGACCCGCGCCCAGGGGTCCGGAGGCGGCCGAGGCCAGCACCCACAGCCCGAGGCCGGCCACCGGCCCGGCCAGCGACGCGTGCGCCCACCCGCCGCCCCGACGCAGCACCAGGAGCCCGGCGAGGGCTCCCGCGGCCAGCGGGACGGCCAGCGAGAGCACGCCCAGCCAGGTTGGCGGCCCGGACGCCGGCAGGCCAGCAAGCAGCGGCAGCGACGGCACCGCGGACAGGTGCGTGTCGAACGGCCCGACCGCCGTGCCCGACCCGACCGCGAACCCCGGCCCCACCAGCCAGCACGCCCCCCAGACGACGGCGACCGGCAGCACCGCGAGCGTGCCCAGCACGACCAGCGCGCCGCCGACCAGCCCCGGCTCCGTCCCGGCGAGGAAGTCGAGCGATCGACCGCCGTGCGCCGCGGTCACCCCGGCCGCCACCAGTGCCCCGGCACCGAGCAGGACGAGCAGGGCCGCCGTGCCGCCGACCGCCGCCTCCCGCAGCAGGTTCGGGCACAGCTGTCGGACGTTGCTCCACAGACCGGCCTGACGCAGCACGCCGAGACCGGCCGCGACCGTCCCGATCAGCAGCCCGCCGGTCAACGCCTGCTCGACCGACACGGTCACTGCCGGCGTGACCGCCACCAGGGAGAGCAGCCCCACCCCGAAGGCGTACGGCAGGGCGACCGCGGCAGTCAGGCGCGCCGCGTCCGGCAGGTCGGCCACCGGCCGCTGAGCCGCCGCGTGCCGGCCGGCCCGGTGCAGCAGGGTCACGGGGAGCAGGGTGAGCCCGAGCGGGACGAGGTCGACCGGGCCGGACGGGGTGAGCAGCGCGGCGCCGTGCGCCAGCAACCAGACCTGAGCGGCGGTCGCGAGCGCGTCGGCCGCCCCGGCGCCGCCCCGGCTGTCGGCGAGCCAGCCCAGCAGGATCGGCACCGTCACCAGCACCAGGCCGACGGTGGCGGCCCAGAGCGCCGACGGGAGCCCGGCCCGGAGCACCCCGACGGGCGGCGCGGTGGCGGGCAGTCCCCGGGAGGGTCGTTGCAGGGTGGACGTCACGCCTGACGACTCTGACAGCCACCGGCCGCGATCACGTGCAACCGGACCGGTGCGGCGTGCGTGTCCTGATCATGTCCACCTCGACCGACAGCCGGCACCGAGCAGCCATGATGTCGCTCGAGACCTGTCCGGGGAGGCCTGTGGAACAGCGCATCGAACCGGACGGCGACCGCGAGGCCGACTTCGACGCGTTCTACGTCGGCTCGGCAGCCCGGCTGGTCCGCCAGCTGCACGCGATGACCGGCGACCTGTCCGAGGCGCAGGACTGCGTCCAGGAGGCCTACGCCCGGGCTTGGCAGCGCTGGGAGAAGGTCGCGACGTACGACGCCCCGGAGGCCTGGGTGCGTCAGGTCGCCTGGCGGCTGGCCGTCTCGCGGTTCCGTCGCGCCCGGGTCGGTCGGGGGCTGCTGCGCCGGCACGGTCCGGCGCCCGACGTGCCGGCGCTGTCTCCCGACCGGGTCGCGCTGGTCGACGCGCTCAAGCAACTGCCCGACGCCCAGCGCCGCGCGATCGTGCTGCACCACCTCGGTGACCTGTCGGTGGCCGAGGTGGCTTCCGAGACGGGCAGCCCCGAGGGGACCGTCAAGGCCCGGCTCTCCCGCGGGCGCGCCGCCCTGGCCGCCCTGCTCACCGACGCCACTGCCGACCCGAGCCCGGAGGCCAGGGATGTCTGACGACCGCACCGACCCGCCGCACGCCCCGTCCCACCCGCTGGAGTCGCTGTCGACCACCCCGGTGCCGCTGGTGGGCCCCGACCAGGTGCGTGCCCGGGGCCGGCAGCGCGCCCGCCGGTCGCAGGCGCTGCTCGCGGGGGCCGGGGTCGTTCTCGTCGCCGCGCTCGGCGGCAGCGCCGCGCTGCTCGTCGGCGGACCCGCCGACCAGGCGCTGGTCGGCCCGGCAGGGACCCCCTCCGTCGGTCCGAGCGTCGCGGCCGGCCCGACCGTCACACCCAGCCCCGACCCGTGCGCGGCCACGTCTGTGCCGCGCGGCCTCACCTGCCGGGTCGGCCCGGACGGCAACCGGGTGCTGGAGCCGCCGCCCGACCTGCAGCCGACCCTGTTCGAGTCCCCGTCACCCGGGTCGGTTCGTGACCTGCCCGCCGACACCCTGGTCACCGTCGCGTCGCTGGAGGCGGCGTTCCCGTCGTTGGGAGCTGCGTCCTGGACGCGCAACGCCAGCAGCCGCACGTCGCAGCCGTGGGACCTCGAGCCGTGCGGCGCGTCGGTGGGGCGCCCGTCCGGGTCCTTCCTGTCCGGCGACTACCGGCTGGAGTCGACCGGGACCTCGGTGCCGGAGGGCCCCGGGGTGCGCGACCAGGTCAGCCGGCTCGCGAGCCCCGCCGACGCCACGGCCGCGGTGGAAGCCTTCAGGTCTGCGGTCGCCTCGTGCCCGGTCGCCACCTACACCACAACCTACGGCGGGCAGACCCCGCCGATGCAGGTCTCGTACAAGCACGAGGTCGTGTCGCAGGACCCGTACGTCTTCGCCCGGCTCATCGGTGTCGGAGGCAACAATTTCTACCCGTTCCCGGTGTACTACGGGGTCGTGGCGGTCGACGACCTCGTAGCGGTCTGGTCCTACGCCATCGGCGAGGGAACCGACCCCAGCGGGGCGCTCGAGGTCGCGGCGCTCGTCAGGGACGGGCTCTGCCGTACGGCAGGCACCTGCTGACCGTGCTCCGGGATCGAGCGCCCGCTGACCCAGGTCGCCGGTCCCACCGGCCTGCAGCGGCCTGAGAACGGCCAGGGCCCCCGCCGCGTGTCGCGACGAGGGCCCTGGCCGTTCCGGCTACTGGTTGAACTGCCTCCGAACCGGCACCGGGATGATCTCGATGGCGGAGATCTTGGCGTTCTCGGTCTGCCGGATGAAGTCCAGCGTCACCGCGCCGTCGGAGATGGTGACCGGGAAGCTCCGGACGACCTCCTTGTCGATCCCGCCGGCCGTCTGCCAGATGTCGAAGTCCGACAGCACCGTCGCTCCCTCGAGCCGCACGTCGAAGGTGCGCTGCCCCGGGCCGGTCTTGTTCAGCTCGGCGAAGTGCAGCTTGACCATGTATTCGCCGTCCGGCACCGGCACCGCGAAGCCGAAGGCACGCTGGCCGGGAGCCACGGCGTTCGGCCCGTACTGCCCGCCGGTCCACTCCGACTGCAGGACGGTCTGGTTCATCCCAGCCGGCACGCCGCCGATGGTGTCCGGCTCGCTGTACGGGTAGCCGCCGGTCACCCATCCGGAGCAGTCGGTGACGGCGGAGCACGCCGACCACGTGTTGACCCCGACCCTCTGCTCGGTCCCGCCGGTGTTGATGCGGAAGGTTCGCGCCGTGGGCTCCGCGATCGCCGCGGGGACGATCTCGAAGGCCGACAGCGTGGGCTGGTTGACCTGGGCGGAGAAGGCCATGTCCAGCACACCGTCGGTCACTGTGACCCGCTGGCTGCGGACCACCGCCGTCGTGGGCGCGGCGAGCTGGTTGAGGTCGAGCGCGCTCAGCTCGACCGGTCCGCCCTCGAGGTTGACGTCGAACACCCGTCGCCCGGTCCCGCCGGCGCCACCACCGGGGGCGCCCCAGTAGATCTCCGCGAAGTGGAGCGTGACGTCGTACGTGCCATCGGCGACCGGGACCGCGTAGGAGAAGCCACCCAGGTTGGCGGTGGCGCTGTGCTCGGTCCGGTAGAGAAGGTCGTCGGTGGTGCCCGCGATGGCGGTGACCCGCGGGTTGCTGTAGGCCTTGCCGCCGGTGGCATACCGGTCGGCCTCGTAGGCCACCCCACCGGTCGTCACGGCCGGCCCGCCGGCGTTGACCCGGATCACCGCCTGGGTCGGCAGCGACTTCCTGGTCGCGGCGACGGCCGCGGACCGGACCGACTCGTTGCCCGAGCTGTCGACCGCGGTGACCCGGTAGTACTGGGCGGCACCAGCCGGCGCGGTCGCGTCGGCGTAGGCGGTCCCGGTGACGAGGCTCCCGTTGACCTTGCTGGCCGCGCCCGTCTCGGTGGCCGAGCGGTACACGTTGTAGCCGGCCAGGTCGGTCGCCGTGCTCGCCGACCAGCTGAGCGTCGCTGCATCGATCGTGCCGCCGCCGATGAGGCCGGTCACCACCTCCGGTGCGGTGGTGTCGGCCGGCAGGATCTCGATAGCCGAGATCTTCGCGTTCTCCACCCCGCCGAGGAAGTCCAGGTTCATCACCCCGTCGCTGACGGTGCGGGTGAACGACCGGACGATCGCCTTGTCGGCTCCGCCCGCCGCGACGAACAGGTCCAGGTCGGTGAGGGCCCGGGTGCCTTCGGCGTCGACGGAGAACACGCGCTTGCCGGCCGAGAACTTGTTCAGCTCGGCGAAGTGCAGGCGCACCGCGTACGACCCGTTGGCGACCGGCACCGCGAACCCGAAGGCACGGGCGCCCTTGGCGGCGCCACCGGTCCACTCCGACTGGAAGATCGTGTTGTTGAGCCCGGCGGGGATGCCGGTGATCGTGTCGTTCTCGGCGTACGGGAAGCCGCCGGAGACCCAGCCGGAGCAGGCCGTGGTCGAGGTGCACCCGGACCAGAGGAGCCCACCGACGGTCTGGGTCGGGCCACCGGTGTTGATGCGCACCGGGTCGCCGCTCGGCGCCGGGGGCGGCGGGTTCGTCGTCGGCCGGGTGACGGTGACGGTGGACGACGGGCCGGAGGCGTTACCGGCCTGGTCGACGGCCAGGACGCGGTAGCTGCGCGCCACGCCCTCGGGGGCCGAGCTGTCGGTGAAGCCGGTTGCCGTCAGCAGGGCTGGGTTCAGCCGTGCGTAGGTGCCGCCGGGGGTGTCGGACCGGAGCACCGCGTAGCCCGCGAGGTCGCTCGCCGTGCTCGCGGACCAGGCCAGGACGTTGCCGCCCGTGCTGGCGCCGCCGGTCAGGCCGACGACGACCGCCGGTGCGGTGGTGTCTGCCAGGCGTCCCGCGACGACAGCTGCCGAACGGGCCGACTCGTTACCGGTCTTGTCGACCGCTGTGACCCGGTAGAAGACCTGTCCCCCGACCGGCGCCGTGGCGTCGGTGTAGGAGGTCGCGGTCAGCAACCCGTTGTTGAGCTTGGCGTACGTGCCGTCCACCGTGGCGGAGCGGTACACGTTGTAGCCGGCCAGGTCGCCGGCGGTGCTGGCAGACCAGCTCACCGTCGCCGCAGCCTCGGTGCCACCGCCGACCAGGCCGGTGACGACCGCGGGTGCGGTCGTGTCGGTGAGGCGGCCAGCCCCCACCGCAGCCGAGCGCACCGACTCGTTGCCGGAGGTGTCGACCGCAGTGACCCGGTAGAACACCCCGGCCCCGGCCGGCGCCGTGGCGTCGGTGTAGGACGTCCCGGTCACCAGGTTGGCGCTGACCTTGGTGAACGTGCCACTTGCCGTGGCGGAGCGGTAGACGTTGTAGCCCGCCAGGTCGGTCGCCGTGCTGGCGGCCCAGTCGAGCGTCGCCGCAGCCTCCGTGCCGCCACCGGTCAGGCCGGTGACGACGTCGGGGGCGGTGCTGTCCAGCGGCAGGATCTCGATCGCCGAGACCTTCGCGTACTGGACGTTGGCCAGGAAGTCCAGGTTGAGGGCCCCGTCGTTGACGGTCGTGGTGACCGTGCGGACGATCGCCTTGTCCGCGCCGCCGGCGGAGGCGAAGACGTCCAGGTCGGTGAGGACCCGGTTGCCCTCGACGTCGACGCTGAAGACGCGGGCGCCGGCGGCGAACTTGTTCAGCTCGGCGAAGTGCAGCCGGACGCTGTAGCGGCCGTTCTGCACCGGCACGGCGAACCCGAAGGCGCGGGCGCCCTTGGCGGCCGGGCCGGTCCACTCGGACTGGAAGATCGTGTTGTTCAGCCCGGCCGGGATCCCGGTGATCGTGTCGTTCTCGGCGTACGCCTGACCGCCCGTGACATAGCCCGCACAGTCGATGACCGAGGAGCAGGCGGACCAGGTGAGGCCGCCCACCGTCTGGGCCGGGCCGCCGGTGTTGACGCGCACCGGCTGCTGGACCGGCAGGGCCGGCGTCGTGACACCCGCCGGACCTGAGTCGGCCGAGACGTTCTCGTTCACGTCCACCGCCCGGACCGTGTAGCTGACGGCCGAGGACACCGGGGCAGTGGTGTCACGGAAGGTCGAGACCGTGATCGGCGCGACGTTGAGCTTGGTCGGGGTGGCTCCCGCGACCGAGCGGTAGACGTCGTAGCCCAGCAGATCGGGCTCGGTGTTGTCGGCCCAGTCCAGGTCGACCGAGGCCGGCCCGGTCGGGGAGGCGACGACGGTGGCGGTCAGATCGGTCGGGACCGCCGGCGCCGTGGTGTCCACCGGGCAGGTCTCGCTCTGGCAGAGCACCTCGATCGCGGAGACGGCCGGATAGTCCGCCGTGGCCCGCAGGGTCAGGTCGAGCCGTCCGTCGGTCACCGTGATGCCGTTGATCGGCAGCACGGCGGCGGTGTTGGTCCCGCCGGCCGCGGTCCAGATGTCGAACCCGCGGCGCACCGTCTTGCCCTCGGCCTCGATGTCGAAGACCCGCTTGCCCGGGCCGTCGTTGCCGGCAGCGCGCTCGGCGAACAGCAGCCGCACGTCGACGGTGCCGACCCCGCGGGTGGGCAGCGAATAGCTGAGCACCCGCTGGGCCTGCGGGACGTTGCCGACGTTGCCTCGGTAGGTACGGAACAACGTGTCGTCGTCCGTACCGGCGATGTCGGGCGTTCCGGTGGTGCCCTCCGCGGGCGCCGTGGCCGGGGAGAACCGGCCGGTGTCCGGCGACCAGACGTTGCTGGCCGTGTCGGTGTAGGTCGGGCCACCGACGTTGAGCCGGTAGAGCGCACCCTGGACCGGTGCGGGAGCGCCGGTGACGTCCCCGTCGAGGACCCCGAAGGAGTCGTAGCGGGCCGTGAACGGGGCGCTGCCCGTGCCCTTCTGGGCGACGACGATCCCGGCCTTGGCCTGCAGGGCGAAGATCCGCCCCACGCTGGCCGGCGGCAGGGTGACGGTGGCGGCCATGAGGGTCCAGCTGCCGTCGTCGATCCGGTAGGCGCCGCGGACGGTGCCGGTGGCCGGGTCAGCGATGAGCGCGAGGTCGAGCGTACCGACCGCGGCCGGCAGAGTCGCCTTCGCGCCCTGCGTCGTGCCCACGCCGCCGAGCTCGCTGTAGAGCTCGATCACCGGCACGCCACCGGTGTTGATGGCGGCGAGCTTGACGTAGTTGTCCTGGTCGGACCCGAGCATCACCGCCGCCTGTTCGCTGCCGGCGTCCAGGTCGGTCAGCGGACCGAGGACCCGGCCGGTGACCGAGAAGGTCCGGCCGGTGCCGTCGAAGGGCAGCTGGAGCCCGTTGACCAGCGTGTTGTCGCCGGCGCCGTTGGTGCCGGCGGCGACCGAGCCGGCGCTGGCCACGGCGAGAACGCCGTCGCCGAGCGTCAGCCTGCTCGGGTCGTAGGAGCTCGAGCCGGGCGCGACGTCCAGCTTGTTGGGCTGGGTCGACACGAAGCCGGTGCCCTGGCCGGTGGCGTCGGCGAGGGTGCCGGGCCGTGCGGCGTCGAAGTCGAGCTGCAGCGCCGGCGAACCGGGCAGCGGCGCGGCCTGGGCCGGGTCGGGAGCCGTCTCCGGGCGCAGGTTGCTCAACAGGTAGACGTTGTCGTTGTAGTCGTAGTTGATGCCGGAGTAGTCCATGGCCATCAGGTAGGTGTCCGGGACCAGGACCCCGGCGCGGTCACGCACCGGCCAGAACCGGACGTGGTGGCCGCAGGGACCGGCACAACCGTTGGCGATGTCCTTGGCCTGGGCGTTCCTGGTCGGGTCGCTGGACTCGCCGTCGCTGTAGAGGCCGAAGGCCGTCGTCGGGGAGAACGCGCCGTCGGTCGGCAGCGTGGCCGAGCCGTTGCGGTGCGGCAACACCGACTGGCCCTCCACGCCGGCGTGGGTGGCCACGTTGGTGGTGGACGACGTCCCCTTGGCGAACCACTTGAACGTTGCCGTGTTGCCCTGGGTGTGGAAGGCCGCCAGCTGGCGGACCCGCACCGGCTGGGTCGGGTCGGAGCGCAGCCAGTACGGGCTGAGCACCTCGTCACCGCTGGTGGCCACGAGGCCGTCGCGGTTGAGCGTCTGGCCCGGTCCGACGATCGTCGTGCCGTAGCCGAACAGCTTGGTGATCTCGGCCAGGGACGGCTCCTGGTTGTTCTCGGACCGGCTCTGCCAGAAGCCACCCAGCTGCACCACCGCGGTGGGCGTACGGGCGTCGTCCGAGCTCACCGTGACGCTGCCCTCGTAGAGGCCGCCCTGGGTGCCGATCGTCGTCGCGTTGAAGCGGACCGGCAGGTCCAGCGTCGCGTTTGCGGGGACGAAGGCCGGCAGAGCGGTCGGGTCAGCGAGGGCGAACGGACCGGTGAAGGTCAGACCGGTGACGTTGAGGCCACCGGTCCCGGTGTTGCGGACCCGGAGGACCGACGTGTC
>JBBSTR010000010.1:0-48192 GCA_038235705.1 Mycobacteriales bacterium | reverse complement strand
GCCAGCACGTACGCCGAGAGCGGTGCGATCTCGCTGGGCTTGAGCACCACGGTGCAGCCGGCCGCCAGCGCCGCTCCGACCTTGAGGACCACCTGGTGCAACGGGTAGTTCCAGGGCGTGATGCAGCCGACGACCCCGACCGGCTCGCGCACGATGAGGCTGTTGCCTACCTCGGTCGTGTCGAACGCGAAGCTGCGCGCGAGGTCGGCGAAGTGGCCGAGGTTGAAGCTCGGGAGCCCGACCTGGATCCTGCCGGCCAGGCCGATCGGCATGCCCATGTCCTGGCTGATCAGCAGCGCGACCTCGTCCTTGCGCTTCTCGAGCGCGTCGTGCGCCTTCTGGAGATGGTCCCCATGCTCGGACGGGGGCAGGGCAGCCCATTCGTCGAAGGCCTTGCGCGCGGCTGCGACGGCCGCGTCGACGTCGGCCGAGGTGCCCTCGGCGACGCGGGCGATGATCTCCTCGGTGGCGGGGTTGAGCACGTCGATCGTGCCCGTGCCGGCAGAGTCCTGCCAGGCACCTCCGACGAAGACCTGGGTGCGGTCGGCGACCTCGAGCGTGCTGGTCACACACGGTCCTTGTCGGTGTAGACGATCATGCCGCGGAGGTTCTTACCGTCCTTCATGTCCTGATAGCCCTGGTTGACGTCCTCCAGCGCGTACTCGGTCGTGATCAGCTCGTCGAGCTTGAGCTTCCCCTCGCGATACATCGAGAGCAGCCACGGGATCTCGGCCCGCGGGTTGGACCCACCGAAGATCGCGCCCTGCAGGTCCTTCTGCAGCAGGGTGAAGGCGAACAGGTTGAGCTTGACGTCCATGTTCGCGGCGTTGCCCATGCCGGTCACGACCACCCGGCCGCCCTTGCCGATCAGGTTCATCCCGGCCTCGATGTCTTCGCCCTGGATGTCGCCCACGGTGATGAACGCCTTCTCCGCCATGCGTCCCCAGGTGATGTCGTTGACCTGCGCCATGGCCTCTTCTGCGGAGGCGAAGGCGTGGGTGGCGCCGAAGGCCTGAGCCTGCTCGCGCTTCCAGGCGACCGGGTCGATGGCGATGACGTGCTTCGCGCCGGCGGCGGCCGCACCCTGGACCGCGTTGATGCCGACCCCGCCGATGCCCATGATGACGACGGTCTCGCCGGGACGGGTGTCACCGACCTTGGTCGCGGTCCCGAACCCGGTGGTCACGCCGCAGCCGACGAGCGCCGCAGCCTTGAGCGAGATGTCGTCCTCGATCTTGACGACGGAGGCCTGGTTGACCGTGATGTAGGGGGAGAACGTGCCGAGCAGGCACATCGTCTGCACGCCCTTGCCGCCCGACGTGACCCGGTTGGTGCCGTCGGAGATCGCCTTGCCGCTGAGCAGTGCAGCGCCGAGGTCGCACAGGTTCTGGTGGCCGTTGCTGCACGGCGGGCACTGCCCGCAGGCCGGGATGAAGGCCGTGACCACGTGGTCACCCTCCTTGATCCCGGTGACGCCGGGACCCACCTTGGTGACCACGCCAGCACCCTCGTGCCCGCCGAGAACGGGCATCTCGATCGGGGTCGCGCCGGTCACGAGGTGCTCGTCGGAGTGGCACAGGCCGGAGGCGGCCAGCTCGACCTGCACCTCACCCGCGACCGGGTCCCCGAGCTCGATCTCCTCGATCGACCACGGCGACTCGGTCTTCCACAAGATCGCACCCTTGGTCTGCATTTGTCCTCCTACGGCTCGTCAGAGCCTCCGCGGGGTGGGGTGACAGCAGTCACCCCACCCTCATCGTCTCCCCGACGGCTGGGACGTCAACCCGGCCGGCTCGTCGAGCGGAGGTCCGCGACGACCTCGACCGAGACGCGCAGCATGACGAGGTGCACCAGCGCGCGCCGATCGGGATCAGCCCCAGGCCGATGGTCGCGGTCACCGCACCCTGGGACGCGAGCGAGACGAAGAACACGAGCGCTCCCAGGTTGGGGTGCAGGCACTTCGATCCGTACGTCGATGTCGTGCGGTCGCGTCAGGTGTCAACCCGGCCCGTCAGGAGAAAAGCGTCAGGAGCACACACCCCCGGAGCGCAACCGTTGGTCCAGACCGTTCCTCCCGAAGGACCCTCCGACGGGTCCGATGAGACCTCTGCAGACCTGCCCGCGGAGCGGTTGTCCGCTGTCGACAGAGTCGACGGCTTCCAACGCCGGCACCGGGTGGTCGGCTACCCGATCGCGGTGGTCTACAAGTTCATCGACGATGGGGGCGGGCACCTGGCCGCGCTGCTGACCTACTACGGGTTCTTGTCCGCCTTCCCGCTGCTGCTGCTCGCCTCGACGATCCTCGGCATCGTGCTCAACGGAGACCCGGCGCTGCAGCAGCGGCTGCTGAACTCAGCACTGTCGGAGTTCCCGGTGATCGGGCAGCAGCTGGGTCGGCCGGGGGCCATCGGCGGTGGTCTGGCCGGGCTGCTCGTGGGAGGGCTCGGCGCCCTCTACGGCGCGCTCGGCGTCTCGCTCGCCGCCCAGAAGGTCATGAACATCGCGTGGAACGTCCCGAAGAACACCCGTCCCAACCCGATCAAGGCCAGGGGACGGGGGCTGCTGCTGCTGGGCACGGTGGGCGTCGCCCTGCTGCTGACCGTCGGCTTGTCGACGCTCTCCGCGGGTGCGGGCTCGTTCGGGCCGGTCGTACGGGTGCTCGTGCTGGTCGGGTCGGTCCTGGTCAACGTGGGCGCGTTCGTCGTCGCGTTCCGGGTGGCGACGGCTCGTGACGTCGGCGTCCGGGACGTGCTTCCCGGCGCGATCGCGGCGGCGGTGCTGTGGCAGCTGCTCCAGTCCTTCGGCGCCGGCTACGTCGGGCGCTTCGTGAAGGGCAGCAGCGACACCGACGGGGTCTTCGCCATCGTGCTCGGGATCATCGCCCTGCTCTACCTGGCGTCGATCGTTGTGGTCTTCTGCGTCGAGCTCAACGTCGTACGGGTCGACCGGCTCTGGCCGCGGGCGCTGCTGACACCGCTCACCGACGCGGTCGACCTCACCGACGCTGACCAGCGTGCCTACACGTCGATGGCCCGTGCACAGCGCAGCAAGGGCTTCGAGGAGATCGACGTGCGCTACACCAAGTAGTCGCGGCTGCGTCAGTCGAAGGAGTGCTCCGCCGCGGGGAAGACGCCGTCGCGAACCTCGTCCATGTACTCGCGTGTCGCCCGGGCCAGCTCGCCGCGCAGGTCTGCATACCGCTTGACAAAGGTCAGCGGTGCACCCGGGGTGAAGCCCGCCATGTCCGTCCAGACGAGCACCTGCGCGTCGCAGCCCGGCCCCGCGCCGATCCCGACGGTGGGCACGTCGAGCTCCTTGGTCACCCGCTCGGCGAGCGTCGCCGGGATGCCCTCGAGCACGACCGAGAAGGCGCCGGCCTGCTGCAGCGCCAAGGCGTCCGCGATCAGCGCGTCACCCGTGTCGCCGCGGCCCTGCACCCGCCGGCCCATCACCAGCTCGCTCTGCGGCGTGAGCCCGACGTGGCCCATCACCGCGACGCCGGAGTCGACGAGCAGCCGGACCTGGTCGACGACGCGCGCGCCGCCCTCGAGCTTGACGGCCTGCGCCCCGCCCTCCTTGAGGAACCGCGCGGCCGTCGCCAGCGCCTGCGCCGGGCTCGCCTGGTAGGACCCGAACGGCAGGTCGGCGATCACCATCGCCCGCTTCGTGGACCGCACCACCGACTGCACCATCGGGAGCATCTCCTCGACGGTGATCGGGATCGTCGTCGGGTAGCCGAGCACGACGTTCGCTGCGCTGTCGCCGATCAGAAGCACCGGGACGCCGGCCTCGTCGAACAGGCTCGCCGTGATCGTGTCGTAAGAGGTGAGCATCGCCCACCGCTCGCCGCGGTCCTTGGCACGGGCCAGGTCGCGGGGGTTGACGCGGCGGCTCGTGATGCCGCCGTACAGGCTGGGCAGATCGGTCATCAGGGTCCTCCTGTGCCTCGAGGCTCCCTGACGGAGTCCCCGGGTTGCCTCGAGCCTGACACGACTTCCGGCTCCTGGTCGATGCCGTCCGTCACACCGGCGGTGCGACGTCGCGCCACCGGGACGTGATCGGAAGCCGCCGGTCCCGGCCGAAGGCCCGGCCGGTGACCTTCGGTCCGGGCGGGCTCTGACGGCGCTTGTACTCGGCGAGGTCGACCAGGCGGACCACCCGGTCGACGAGCTCACCGTCGAAGCCGGCTCCCAGCAGCTCGGCCCGGCCGAGGTCACGCTCGACGTAGGCGTCCAGCAGGGCGTCCAGCACGGCGTAGTCCGGCAGCCGGTCGGAGTCGAGCTGCCCCGGGGCCAGCTCGGCGCTCGGCGGCTTGGTGATGCTGTTCGGCGGGATCACCTCGGAGACCGTGTTGCGCCAACGAGCCAGGGCCCAGACGTCGGTCTTCAGCACGTCCTTGATCGGCGAGAACCCACCGGCGCTGTCGCCGTAGAGGGTCGAGAAACCGACCGACAGCTCGCTCTTGTTGCCGGTCGTGAGCACCAGGTGGCCGTGCTGGTTCGACAGGGCCATGAGCAGCGTGCCGCGTACGCGGGCCTGCAGGTTCTCCAGCGCCAGCCCGGTCAGCTCGACGGACCCGGTGTAGGCGTCGACCATCGGCGCGATCGGGACCAGCTGCCACTGCAGGCCCTGGCGCTTCGCGAGGTCCTCCGCGTCGCTGATGCTGTGGTCGCTGCTCCAGCCGCTCGGCATCCCGACCACGTGCACCCGGTCGGCCCCGAGCGCGTCGTGGGCGATCGTGGCCACCAGGGCGCTGTCGATGCCGCCGGACAGGCCGAGCACGACGGTGCGGAAGCCGTTCTTCTCCACGTAGTCGCGAGTCGCGGTGACCAGCGCCCCCCACAGCTCCTCCTCGTCGGACAGGGTCCGGGCGATGCCTGGGACGAGGGGGGCGTACGGGGCCAGCGGAGCTGCGCTCAGCACGGTGCGGGTGACGCGCATCGTCGTGCCGTCGCCGGCGTCTGTGTCGCCCTCGGTGGTGGACGTCCCCAGCGGCAGGTCCAGGTCCACGCACATCAGGCCCTCGTCCCACAGCGGCGCCCGGGCGATGATCTCGCCGTCCCCGGAGACCGTCATCGAGTCGCCGTCGAAGACGAGCTCGTCCTGGCCGCCGACCAGGTTGACGTAGACGACCGCGCAGCCGGCCTCGAGGGCGCGGCGCTGCACCAGCTGCCCGCGTACGTCGTCCTTGCCCTGCTCGTAGGGCGAGGCGTTGGGCGAGACCAGCAGCCCGGCGCCGGTGGACCGCGCGACCGTGACCGGTCCACCCTCCTGCCAGAGGTCCTCGCAGACCGACAGCGCGACGTCGATTCCGTGCAGGCGCAGGATCGGGAAGCTGTCGCCTCGGACGAAGTAGCGCGCCTCGTCGAACACGCCGTAGTTGGGCAGGTGGTGCTTGGCGTAGCGCGCGACGATCTTGCCCCCGTGGAGGACGGCCGCGGCGTTGGTGGGTTCGCCGGCCGGCCGCCCGACCGAGGGCGACGGCCGCTCGCTGCGGCCGCAGTAGCCGACGACGACGGCCAGGTCACCGTGCCCCTCGTCGTCCAGCCTGGTCGCGAGCGTCACGAGCGCGTCCAGGCTGGCCTGTACGAACGAGCCGCGCAGCACCAGGTCCTCGGGCGGGTAGCCGGTGAGCGTCATCTCCGGGAACACCACGAGATGGCAGCCCTGCTCGGCCGCGTCCCCGGTCCAGCGGCTGACCAGGTCGGCGTTGCCGGGCAGGTCCCCGACGGTCGTGTCGATCTGGGCCAGGCCGATCCGCAGCTGCGCCATGCCTGCAGCGTACGAAGCGCGTCGACCGCAGCAGCACGCTCGTGGTCGCCCGGGGACGTCTCGCCCGCCTGCCACGGGGGTAGGCGCAGGAAAGGCTTCGGGCGCGCCGGGCCGGGGGGAGGACGACGTGCCGGTCCACGAGCTGGTCCTGGCGGACGCCGTCCGCATCGGGAACGTCACACTGGTCGGGGTCAGCACCAACAGCGCGGTCAAGCTGGGGCTGACGGTGCTGCTCGTGCTCGTCACGTTCGGGGCGCGTGCGCTCCTGCTCGTCGTGCTGCGTCGGGTGCTCGGTGGCGGGGTGGGGGACGCCCGGCGGTTCTGGAGCCGGCAGGGCCTGCAGGTGCTCGTCGCGGTCGTGCTGGTGCTCGGGACGTTCTCGATCTGGGTCACGCCCGGCACCGACATCAGCACCGGCCTCGGTCTGATCAGCGCCGGGCTGGCCTTCGCCCTGCAGCAGGTCATCACCTCGCTGGCCGCCTACTTCGTGATCCTGCGCGGCGACACGTTCACGGTCGGGGACCGGATCACCCTCGGCGGGGTGCGCGGCGACGTCGTCCGGCTCGGGTTCCTGCGGACCACGATCAGGGAGATGGGTCAGCCGCCTTCGGTGGCGAGCGCTGACCCGGCGGTGTGGGTGCACTCCCGGCAGTACACCGGCCGGCTCGTCACCGTCTCGAACGGCGTGATCTTCGCCGAGCCGGTCTACAACTACACCCGCGAGTTCCCGTACGTCTGGGAGGAGCTCGTGCTGCCGATCGCGTTCACCGACGATCGTGCCCGGGTGGAGGAGATCCTGCTCGCGGCGGCCCGCGACCACACGATCGTCGACGACGACGCGGCCCGCGCCTCCATGCTCGAGATGCAGTCGCGTTACGCGCTCTCCGACGCCGACCTCGAGCCGCACGTCTACTTGCGGATCACCGACAACTGGCTCGAGCTGTCACTCCGTTTCCTGGTGCGCCCGCGTGGCGTCCGTGGCGTGAAGGACCTGATGAGCCGGGACATCCTGGCCGGCTTGGACGAGGCTGGCATCAGCATCGCGTCCAGTACGTACGACATCGTCGGGCTCCCGTCGCTGCGCGTCGAGGGCCCCTCCGCCGACTGACGGGGCCCGGCACCTACCCCCGCGGCTCCAGCCGCCCTGCCCCCATCGGGCTGGCGAGCAGCCGCAGCCGGTCGAGGTCTTCGGGCTCCATGTAGGCGCGTGGTGGATCAACCTGCTGGGCCTCGCTCTGCTGCTCACGAGGAACATGTGCACGGCGTTCCAGGTCGTCCAAGGACTGGCGATAGTCGGGGCTCATGGGGGAATCATCTCTTGCTTCTCTAGGCATGGCTAGCGTCGGTGGCCCTGCGGACCTCAGCCGGCGCGGTTGGTGCGGACCGTCTCGTCGACCTCGGCGCACGTCCGCTCGTGCGGCAGCACCGGTCGGGCCTCGACCCGGAACTCACGGCCGGCCTCCTGGTACACGGTCGGGAACGCGTCCTGGGCGACAGCCGCCAGCGTGGCGCGGGCGGGCTCGCCGGTCAGGACCACGCAACGGCCGTTGCCGTCGTTCGGCAGGTCGACCAGTCGTGGCCCGGTCCAGGGGACTGCCTGCCCCTCGCCGTCAGGACGGGGAGTGGCGCGAAGCACGACCCTGTCGTCCTCGTACGGGGCCTCGGCCGTGAGCGCCCGCAGCGCTCCGGCGAGGTCGCGGAGCGCAGCCCGCCTCGCCGGGTCGGTGCTGTCGGCGTCGAGCGTCGCGTCGTAGGACTGGGGGGACTCGACCGTCGTCTGCTTGCCGTCCACGCGCGAGCTCAGCACGTCCCCGCCACCGTCCGCGAAGGCGACCTGCCGGAATTCGAGGGTGGTGCGGATCCCGCCGGAGAGCCCGGCGCCGCGGGCCTGCGCAGCCAGCCCGGCGACCCGATCGGGCGGGACCTGACCGGTGCTGAAGGTCGGTCTCGGGTCCGGCGGGGCGTGGCTGGTCCGGACGACCCGCCCGTCGCCGTAGACGACGACGTCGGGCAGGCCGAGCGGATCGGTCCAGGCGCACGCCCCGTAGCAGACGGAGCTCAGCTGCAGGACCGGGACAGCCGGGTCGAAGCGCCCGCACGCCGAGTCGTCGCAGCCCGAAGGGGTTGTCGGCGCGGACGAGAGGGAGCCCGCCGAGCCGCCGCACGCGGTCGACGTGAGCAGGCCGGCCAGGGGGAACGCGAGCATGAACCGTCGCATGACTCTCGGACGCGGGCCGGTCCCTCCGGGTTCCCGCCTGGCAACGCGCCCAGCCCGTCGGCAACACTGAGGCACACCAGAGCCGTCACCGACCGCGAGGAGCCGTCATCGCCACCCAGTCCGTCGTGGGTCCGCCTGTCGTGGCTCCGTCCGTCGTCGGGCGCAGCCGGGAGAGAGAGCTGCTGACCGCGGCACTGGCCTGCGGCGCGCACGTGCTGCTGGAAGGCCCTCCTGGCACCGGTAAGACCACGCTGCTGCGAGCGGTCGCCGACGAGCAGTCGGTGCCGTTCGTCTTCGTCGAGGGCAACGCCGAGCTGACGCCGTCCCGGCTGATCGGCCACTTCGACCCGTCGCAGGTGCTCACCGACGGATACGGCCCGGACACGTTCGTCGACGGGCCCCTCGTGCAGGCGCTCAGGACCGGTGCGTTGCTGTATCTGGAGGAGGTCAACCGGGTCCCGGAGGAGACGCTCAACGTGCTCATCACCGTGATGAGCGAGGCCGAGCTGACCGTCCCGCGCCTGGGCCGCGTCCCCGGGGAGCCGGGGTTCGCCCTGGTCGCAGCGATGAATCCTTACGACGCCGTCGGTACGGCCCGGATCTCGGCCGCCGTCTACGACCGGGTCTGCCGGATCACGATGGGCTACCAGGAGGCAGGCGAGGAGGCCGCGATCACCGGGCTCCGGGCGCCCGAGGTCCCGTCGGGGTGGCGCGAGCAGGTCGTCGATCTCGTACGACGCAGTCGCCAGCATCCAGACGTACGTGTGGGCAGCTCGGTCCGCGGCTCCATCGACCTGGTGCGACTGAGCGTCGCCCTGTCCGCCGGGCGCGGGGTCGCCGTGACGGACTGGCACACCGGGTTGGACGCGGCGCTGGTCGCGCTGTCCGGGCGGGTTCGCCTGCACGAGTCCTGCTCGCGGACGCCCGAAGCCGTCGTCCGGGAGCTGTACGAGGCGGTCTTCGGGGCCGAGCCCTCCGACGGTGACGAGGGTGGTGGTGAACCGGGGGGAGCCTGAGCCCGCCGGGAGCGGGCTCCCCCGACGAGGCCGCCGACCCGTCGCCCGGTCGGCCGAAGCCCGCACCACGCACGGTGTCGCGGGCCGAGCTGGGCCGTGCGCCCGAGTTCGCCGAGGTCTCACCGGAGCTGGGCGAGCTCGACGAGGACGCGTTCGACGAGCTGCTGTCGCTCGACCCGGACACCGCGCTGACGCTCCTGGCCGCGATGGGCTCGGCGACGGACGAACAGCTCCGGGCTGCCGCCCGGCGGCTCGCTTCCCGGGTCGTGCTCGACCTGGGCCGCCGTGGTGCTCCGATGGGGCGAGGGGTCGGTCGGCTGCACGCCGTGCCGGCCGGCGACGGGGAGCTCGACCTCGAGGCCAGCCTCGAGCCGGTGCTGCTCGCTCGCGCCGCAGGTCAGGCCGTTGATCCGGACGATCTGACCGCGCGGGCCTGGGGTCGTCCCGCCCTCGCGCTCTGCCTGCTGGTCGACGCCTCCGGCTCGATGGGCGGCGAGCGCCTTGCCGCAGCGGCCCTCACCGCAGCGGCGTGCGCGTGGCGGGCGCCGGGCGAGCACGCCGTGCTGTCGTTCGCCGGCGAGCCTGTCGTGATCAGGGGGCTGGACTCGGTGCGTCCGGCCGGCGCCACCGTCGAGGCGGTGCTGGCCCTGCGGGGTCACGGCACCACCGCCCTGGCCGCGGGTCTGCGGGCTGCTTCAGCCCAGCTGGAACGGTCTCGGGCTGCTCGCCGGGTCGTGCTGCTGCTGTCGGACTGCCGGGCCAGCGACCGTGAGGACCCGGTGGCCGTCGCCCGGACGCTGTCGGAGCTGCTGATCCTTGCGCCGGCTGAGGACACCGAGCAGGCCGAGGCCCTGGCCCGAGCCAGCGGAGCCCGCTGGGCGCCGCTCGTGGGTGCCGCCGATGCCCCGTCGGCCCTGGCCACCTTGCTCAACGGCGCCTGAGCCCGCTCGACGGCCTCCTTGAACCGCCGCGAGCAAGATCACCGGAGGCTCTGACCCTTTCTGCGGCTGAATCTCGGTCCGGCTGACGCGCAGAGACTCCGTGGATCTTGCAGCGGTCACCGGTGAGGGCGCGCGGCGAGGCAGGAGCCGGTTGAGGTGCGTCGCGGGCCCAGCCGCCGCCAGCACGTTGGACGTCCTGTCCGGCGTGCGGCCCGGCCGCGGTCCCTGAGGTTGCGGTCAGGGTCCCGGCCGAGGTCCCTGAGGTCGCGGTCGCTGACCGCCGACAGTCGGCGTTCGGGCGGTCGGGCGGTCGGGCGGTTGCTCGGGGTGTCGTACGACCTAGCTCTTGCCTGCGTCGGAGAGCGCCTGGAACTCCTCGTCGGTCAGCTGCACCGAGGCGGCCGCGCAGTTGTCCGCGACGTGGTCGAGCGACGAGGTCCCGGGGATCGGCAGCATCACAGGGGAACGACGCAGCAACCAGGCGAGGGCGAGCTGCGAGGGTGAGGCTCCGTGCTTCTTGCTGATCTCGTCGAGCACGCCGCCGGGCTTCGCCAGGTCGCCGGACGCGATCGGGAACCACGGGATGAAGCCGATGCCCTCTGCCTCGCAGTAGTCCAGGACGTCCTCGCTCTTGCGACTGACCAGGTTGTACATGTTCTGCACGCTGACCACCTCGACGACCTCTCGGCACTGCTTGATCTCCTCGACGGTGACCTCGGACAGCCCGACGTGACGGATCTTGCCGTCGTCCTGCAGCTTCTTGATCGCACCGAGGCTCTCCTCGACCGAGACCTTCGCGTCGATCCGGTGCAGCTGCCACAGGTCCAGACGTTCGACGCCAAGCCGGCGCAGGCTCATCTCCACGCACTGCACGAGGTATTCGGGCCGGGCCAGCGGCGGCCACTCGCCGGGGCCGCTGCGGGTCAGGCCGCCCTTGGTCGCGATCGTCACGCCGTCGTACGGGTGGAGCGCCTCGCGGATCAGGTCCTCGCTGACGTACGGGCCATAGCTGTCGGCCGTGTCGACGAAGTCGACCCCCAGCTCGACGGCCCTCTTGAGCACCGCCCGGGCGGTGTCGGGGTCCTTGGGCTCCCCCCACACGCCGTCACCGGTGATCTGCATGGCGCCGTAGCCGAGCCGGTGGATCTGGAGGTCGCCGCCGAGGGTGAAGGTGCCGCTGGCGGCGACCGGGTTGCTGGTAGTTGTCATGCGAAGGGTCCTGCCCGCGCCGGCACCGACTATCCCGTGGTCTTCCTGGCGAGGTGGATGATCAACTGGGACTGGACGTCGTGACGCACCGGCGTGTCACGACCGCTACGCCCCGTTGATCATGGTGAACCGTGTGCGGGCCCTCGCTGAGCCACGAGGTCGGGCAGACTCTCCGGCATGGAGAAGCAGCAGGAGTTCGTGCTCCGTACGCTCGAGGAACGCGACATCCGGTTCGTACGCCTGTGGTTCACCGATGTGCTCGGGACGCTCAAGAGCGTGGGGATCGCACCGGCCGAGCTGGAGGGTGCGTTCAGCGAGGGGATCGGCTTCGACGGCAGCGCGATCGAAGGTTTTGCGCGGGTCCAGGAGGCGGACATGCTCGCCAAGCCCGACCCGGCGACCTTCCAGATCCTGCCGTGGCACAGCTCGCCCGGCACGGCGCGGATGTTCTGCGACATCACGATGCCCGACGGGACACCCAGCTGGGCCGACCCACGGCACGTGCTGCGCCGTGCGCTCGCCAAGGCCGCAGACGCCGGATTCACCTTCTACACCCACCCCGAGATCGAGTTCTTCCTGCTCAAGGAGCTGCCGCCGCGGGGCTTCATCCCCGAGCCGGTCGACCACGGTGGCTACTTCGACCTCACCCCGCACGACGTCACCCACGACTTCCGGCGCCTGGCGATCACGATGCTCGAGGCGATGGGGATCTCGGTGGAGTACAGCCACCACGAGGTCGCCCCGGGCCAGCAGGAGATCGACCTGCGCTACGCCGACGCGCTGTCGACGGCCGACAACATCCTCACCACCCGGCACGTGCTCAAGGAGGTGGCGCTCGACCAGGGCGTGTTCGCCTCCTTCATGCCGAAGCCCTTCAGCTATCAGCCGGGGTCGGGGATGCACACGCACCTGAGCCTGTTCGAGGGTGACAACAACGCGTTCTACAACAGCGAGGACCCCAGCACGCTGTCCATGGTCGGGCAGCACTTCGTCGCCGGGATCCTGCGACACGCCGCCGAGATCACCGCGGTCACCAACCAGTGGGTCAACTCCTACAAGCGGTTGGTCAGCGGGGGAGAGGCGCCGCCTTACGTGTGCTGGGGCAAGAACAACCGCAGCGCCCTGGTGCGGGTGCCGCACTACAAGCCGACCAAGAGCGGCTCGGCCCGGGTCGAGATCCGGAGCCCGGACAGCGCCACCAACCCCTACCTGGCGTTCGCCGTCATCCTGGCCGCCGGGCTCAAGGGGATCGAGAACGAATATCCGCTCCCGCCCGAGGCGTTGGAGGACGTGTCCCTGCTGTCCGACACCGAGCGTCGCGCGCTCGGCATCGCGCCGCTGCCTGGCAGCCTCGCCGAGGCGATCGCGGCGATGGAGAGCAGCGAGCTGGTCGCCGAGACGCTCGGGGAGCACGTCTTCGACTTCTTTCTGCGCAACAAGCGCGAGGAGTGGCGGGCCTACCGCAGCGAGGTCACGCCGTTCGAGCTCGGCCGCTACCTGCCGGTCCTGTGACAGCGCCGAGGCTCCTGGTCGTCACCCACAGCGTCGGTGAGACCGTCGGACGGCTCGGACCGTGGCTCGAGCAGGCCGGCGCCGAGCTGGTCGCCTGCCGCCCGTGGGACGGCGACGAGCTGCCGCCGAGCGCTTCCGCGTACGACGGTCTGGTCGTGATGGGCGGACCTCAGCAGGCGTACGACGACAGCAGCGCCCCCTGGCTACGCGCCACCAAGGACCTGCTGGCCCGCGCCGTGCAGGACCAGACCCCGACGCTCGGGATCTGCCTGGGTGCGCAGCTGCTGGCAGAAGCGACCGGCGGCATGGTCGAGCGTGGCGAGAACGGTCCTGAGCTGGGCGCCCGGCTCGTCGCCAAGCGCGACAAGGCCGGCGTCGACCCGCTGGTCTGGGACACCCCGATGAGCTGGATCTGCCTGCAGTGGCACTGGGACGCGATCACCGAGCTGCCGCCGGGAGCGACCCTGCTCGCGAGCAGCCCCCGCTACCCCAACCAGATGTTCCGGCTCGGGGAGAAGGTCTGGGGGACCCAGTTCCACGTCGAGCCGGACGAAGCCATGCTGACCCGCTGGGCGACCGATGACGCCGACGAGGTGCGCGAGGCAGGGCTGGACCCGGACGCGCTGCTGGCCCGCGGGGTCGCCGAGCTGCCAGAGGTCGCCGACCTCTGGCAGGCGGTCGCCGGACGCTTCGTGGCCGTGGCCCGCGGTGAGGACCCGCGACCGACCGCCCTGCCGACGGCCTGATGGCCGAGCTCAGGCCAGAGCGGTTCGACGGACCGGTGGCGCAGGCACTGGTGCGGGAGATGGTCGCCGAGCTGGAGGTCCGATACGAGGACCAGGGCGCCGGCGGGGTCCCGCTCGCCCCCCAGACGTTCACCGCGCCGGCCGGGACCTTCCTTGTCCTGGTCGTGGACGGGGTCGCGTCAGGGTGCGGAGGGATCCGCGCCTACGCGCCCTCCGCCGGCGAGGTCAAGCGGATGTACCTGGTGCCTCAGGTTCGTGGACGCGGCCTCGGGAGGGTGCTGCTGCACGGGCTGGAGGACGCCGGACGCAGCCTGGGGCTCGATCGGCTGGTGCTGGAGACCGGGGACGCGCAGCCCGAGGCGGTCGCGCTCTACCGCTCCTGCGGCTGGGAGCAGATCCCGTCCTACGGGGAGTGGGCGGACAGTCCCCGGTCGCTCTGCTTCGGCGTGCGGCTGTGAGCGGGGACGGTGGATGAGACCCCAGCAGGGCACGACGCGCCTCGTCCGAGCCGGGTTCGCGGACGCCCCCGCCGCGGAGACGATCCTCGTCGGGCTCGGGCTGTGGGCCGACGGCGCTCCCAGCGACGAGGCCGCCGAGCAGGTGCTGCTGACCGTGGTCGACGTCGCCGACCCGGACCTGGCTCTGGCCGGGCTGGAACGGCTGGTCGCGGTGGCCGTCCCGAGCCCGGAGGCGCTGCTGGCCGCGCTCAGGGACCGGCCCGGGCTGCGCCGTCGTCTGCTGACCGTGCTCGGGGCGAGCGAGGCGCTCGCCGACCACCTCGCCTCCCACCCGGACGCCTGGCGACTGCTGGAGGACGACGACCTGGTCGCGGCCCGGCCGTCGCTGTTCGGCATGCAGGCGACCCTGCTGTCGGTCATCGGTGTCGACCCGGTCGTCGCCCTGCCGTGGGGCTCCGGGGCACAGCCGGGCACCCGCACCGGACCGGCCGCGCTCCGTGCGCTTCGGACCGCTTACCGCGGGATGCTGCTCTGCCTCGCCGCGCGGGACCTCACCGGGCAGGTCGCGGTGGACGACGTCGGTGGCGAGCTGGCCGACCTCGCGTCCTCGATGCTGACGGCCGCCCTCGCGTACGCGGCGGGAGAGCTGCCGCACGACGCACCCCCCTGCCGGCTCGCGGTGATCGCCATGGGCAAGACCGGCGGTCGTGAGCTCAACTACGTGAGCGACGTGGACGTGGTCTTCGTGGCGGAGCCGGTCACCGCCGACCAGGAGAGCGACGCGGCTCTGCGCACCGCGACGAAGCTGGCCGGCGGGATGATGCGGGTCTGCGCGGAGGTGGCCTGGCCGGTCGACGCCGGGCTGCGTCCCGAGGGCAACGCCGGGCCGCTGGTGCGCTCGCTCGCCAGTCACCGTGCCTACTACGAGCGGTGGGCGAGCACCTGGGAGTTCCAGGCCCTGCTCAAGGCCCGTCCGGTCGCCGGCGACCTCGGCCTGGGGCGCGACTACTGCGCCGCCGTCGCGCCGCGGGTGTGGACGGCCAGCGAACGACCCGGCTTCGTGGCCGACGTGCAGGCGATGCGCCGTCGGGTGGAGGAGACCCTGACCGGTGACGCCGTCGACCGGGAGCTCAAGCTGGGGCGCGGGGGCCTTCGCGACATCGAGTTCGCCGTGCAGCTGCTGCAGCTCGTGCACGGCCGCGCCGACGACCGGGTGCACAGCGGCACCACGGTGGTCGCCCTCGAGCAGCTCGCCGAGGCCGGCTACGTCGGTCGCGAGGACGCCCGGTCCCTGGCCGACGCCTACCGGTGGTTGCGGACGGTCGAGCACCGGCTCCAGCTGTCCCACCTGAGGCGCACGCACCTGCTGCCCGCCGCCGACGACAGGGACGCGCAGCGGGTGCTGGCCCGGTCGATCGGTCACCTCACCTCCCCGCTCGACAGCTTCGGGCGCGAGCGCAACGGCTACCGCCACCTCGTACGCCGGCTGCACGAGAAGCTGTTCTACCGACCGCTGCTCGGCGCCGTGGCCCAGCTGCCGATGGACGAGCTGCCGGCCCCGGACAGCCGGCTCGGTACACCGGCCGCCGAGGCCCGGCTCGCTGCTCTCGGTTTCGTCGATCCTGCTGCTGCGCTCAGACATCTCGAGGCGCTCACCGAGGGGCTGAGCCGCCGGGCTGCGATCCAGCGCACGCTGCTTCCGGTGCTGCTCGGCTGGTTCGCCGGGGCCGCCGACCCGGACGCCGGGCTGCTCGCCTACCGCCGGGTCAGCGACGCGCTCGGCAGCACCCCGTGGTTCCTGCGGCTGCTGCGCGACGAGGGCGCCGTCGCCGAACGGCTGGCGGTGCTGCTGGCCAGCTCGCGGTACGCCGGGGACCTGCTCGTCCGCGCTCCCGAGGGCGTCCGCCTTCTGGCCGGTGGGGACGAGCTGGTGCCGCGCAGCCGCGAGACGCTGATCGGGGCCTTCACCGCCGCGGCAGGCCGTCAGCGGGACTCGCCGGGCGCCGTGCTGGCCGCCCGTGCCCTTCGGCGCCAGGAGCTGCTGCGGGTGGCGGCTGCCGACGTGCTGCTCGACCTGGACCGCGCGACGGTCGGGCGGGCGCTGTCCGACGTTGCCGCGGCCACGGTCCAGGCGGCGCTCGCGACGGCCACCCGGACGATCGGCGGTGCCGGTGGTGCGGTGCCCGTACGCCTGGCCGTGATCGCGATGGGCCGGCTCGGCGGCGGCGAGCAGAGCTACGGCAGCGACGCGGACGTGCTCTTCGTCCACGAACCGGTAGAGGGCGCGGAGGAGTCCGAGGCGGCCCGGGTGGCGGTCGCGATCGCCAACGAGCTGCGTCGGCTGCTGGCGCTGCCCGGCCCCGACCCCGCCCTGGTCGTCGACGCCGACCTGCGGCCTGAGGGACGGCAGGGCGCGCTGTCGCGGTCATTGTCGGCCTACGCCCGCTACTACGAGCGGTGGTCGCACGTCTGGGAGGCGCAGGCGCTGCTGCGCGCCGCTCCGCTCGCCGGCGACGTCGACCTCACCACCCGGTTCCTGGCGCTCGCCGACACGGTTCGCTACCCGGACGGCGGGCTCACGGACGAGCAGGTGATCGAGGTCCGTCGGATCAAGGCCCGGGTTGAGCGCGAACGCGCGCCACGTGGTGGAGACCCGGCGCTGACCCTCAAGCTCGGACGCGGGGGTCTTGCCGACGTCGAGTGGACCGTCCAGCTGCTGCAGCTGCGGCACGCCCACGAGGTGCCGGCGCTGCGCACCACGTCGACGCTCGGCGCGCTCACGGCCGCGCGGGAGGCCGGGCTCGTGACCGACGCCGACGCTGACGCGCTGCGCGAGGCCTGGCTGCTGTCGGCCCGCACCCGTGACGCCCTCGTGCTCGTGGCGGGCAAGGACGTGGCGGCGATCCCGACCAGCGGACGAGACCTGGACGCGGTCGCCCGGGCCCTGGGCCGAGCACCCGGTGAGCAGGGAGAGTTCCTCGACCAGTACCGTCGCGCCACCCGTCGAGCGCGGACGGTGGTCGAGCGCGTCTTCTACGGCTAGGGGTCTTCGGTGGAACAGGTCCGCACGGTGCTGGCAGGGGAGACCTCCTTCCTTGTCCGGACCAGCGGCGAGGGTGACGACACCCCGGTGCTGCTGCTGCACGGCGTCCCGGAGACCTCCGCCTGCTGGCGCGAGGTCTCCGTCGGGCTCTCGGCAGGCCGCACGGTGCTCGCGCCGGACCTGCCCGGCCTCGGTGGCTCCCGCTACAGCGGGCCGTACGACGTGGGGTCGCTGGTGGCCCAGCTGGTCGCCCTGCTCGACGCCGAGGGCATCGAGCAGATCGACGTGGTGGGGCACGACTGGGGCGGGATCCTGGCGTTCGGGCTCGCCGCGCGGCACCCCGCTCGGGTGCGGCGTCTCGTCGTCGCCAACGCGCCGTACCACCGGTCCGCGCCGCTGTGGCGCGCCTGGTACGTCATGGTCTTCGCGCTGCCTGGCCTGCCCGACGCGGTGTTCCGGGTCGCGGGTCGTCGGGTCGTCGAGACGATGCTGCGGCTGGGCTGGGGTGACGGACCGCCGCTGGACGACGAGCGGCGCGAGGAGTACGCGGCGGCCTACACGCCAAGCTCTGCAGCGCGGGCGGTGCTCGGCTACTACCGGGCGCTGGCCCGACCGCGACGGGGTGCCCTACGGCCGGGTTCGGGTCTGGCGGGGGCGGTCGGCGAGGTCCGGGTGCCTCGTACAGTCCTGATATGGGGAGCCCTGGATCCAGCCTTGCCGATCTCGGTGGCCGAGGACGCGGTGCTGCGACTGGGTCCGGACACGACGCTGACCACCGTGCCCGGAGCCGGGCATTTCCTGATCGAGGAGCGGCCCGAGCTGGTCACCGAGCTGGTGCGGCAGGCGCTGGCCTGAGCCTGGTGCTGCTGACCGCGTGCGGCAGCGCGGCCACGTCCACGGCGGCGCAGAGCCTCCCGTCGGCCCGGACGGCACCATCGGTCCCGCCCCGGCCGACGACGTACGAGCAGACGGGTCTGCGGGTCGTGCCGGTCCGGGTCGGCGACGTGACGATCAAGGCTGAGGTGGCTGACACCCCGCAGAGCCGGTCCGACGGTCTGCGCGGGCGTGACGGGGTGCCGCCGGGCACCGGGATGGTCTTCCGGTTCGGGGGAGAGGCGCAGCAGCGATTCACGATGAGCGGCGTGACCTATCCCTTGGTGGCGGTGTTCGCGTTGCGCGGCACGGTGGTCAAGGTCGAGCAGATGGTGCCGTGCGCGGGGACGATCGCCCAGTGCCCGACCTACGGCCCGGCTGGCGTCGTCGACACGGTGCTCGAGGCGGCGCCGGGGTCCTTGCCGGATGCCGCCCGCGGGGACGCGCTCGCCGACAACTGACGCGGAGACGCCCTCGGCGGCCGCCTACAGCCGAGCGGCCAGACGGTCGCTGCGGCCCCAGGCGAGCATCCCGAGCCCGACGCCGATGCCGACCATGCCAAGCACGCCGACGGGCGGGAAGACGTGCTTCTCGTACACCACGACCGAGCCCACCGCGACCACGACCCCGCCCAGGACCGCGAGCGTGCCCTGGCGGAGCAGGGCGAGCGCGGCGAACAGTCCGGCGGCCGCGAAGAGCAGCGCCCCGGGGCGGCCGATCGTGTCTGCCACGTGGAAGGTGTCGCCGAGGCTCGGCTGCGGCGTGCCGTGGGCGGCGGCCTGCTTCACCTGATAGCTGAGGCCGACGCCGGCGATCGAGTCGAGCGCGCCGTACAGCACCACCCAGCCGTACGCGAGGACCCGCGCGACGCGTGCGGCCGGTGACCGTTCGCCGGACAGCACCCACCACAGCGAGACGGCGACCGCGGGGAACAGCGGCAGCAGGACCAGGTGGCCGACGAACCACGCGTTCGCACTGTCCGGGGTGAGCACCGCCGGGTGCGTCAGCCCGACCGCGGCGACCAGCAGCGCGGGCAGTGCGGCGAGGAGGACGGGGAGCCGACGCATCGGGCCAGGCTAGGGCTTCCGGGCCAGGACGTAGAGCCGCGGAAAGGTCTCGCCGCGGGACCCCACGGGCCCGCGGACGAACCACTCGACGTCGGTCAGCCCTGCCGCCTTGACCGTGTCGACGACAGCGGAGCTGTCGTGGAGGACGACCTCGAGCTCGACCGGCTGGTCGAACCAGGTGCCCGCGGTCCGCAGGCCTTCTCCGGCGTGGAGCGCCAGCACCAGCAGACCACCGGACCGGAGCGGCCGGGCGAGCGCCGCCACGGCGCCCGGTAGCTCGGAGGGCGCGAGGTAGATCAGCGAGTACCAGGCGAGCACCGCCGCCCAGCCGTCGCCGGCCGCCGGGCGCATCAGCATCCTCAGGTCGCCGACCGTGAACGTGAGCCCGGGAAACCGGTCGTGCGCCTCGCGGATCATGTCGGGCGACAGGTCGAGTCCCTGGGCGTCAGCCCCGTGCTCGGCGAGCCACGCCGTCACGTGCCCAGGCCCGCAGCCCACCTCGACGACCGGGCCGGCGTCGGCCTCGGTGACGATTCGGTCGAGCAGCCAGCGCTCGAACGGCAGCTGCTCGAGCTCGCTGGTGAGGGCGTCGCCGTAACGGGTGGCAACCGCGGCGAAGGTGGCGAGCACCCGGTCGGTGCGCGCCTGCTCACCGTCCCGCAGCACGCTCTCGCCGTCGGTGACCGGCTCGGCCTCGACCGGGCCGGCGTCGACCGGGCCGAGCAGGTGGACCCAGCGCTGATCCTGCTCGCGCACACGTCTCGGCAGCTGGGCGACGAGCGGGGGAGCGGCCTGGGCCATCCGTGCCAGGCAGGCCTCGACCTCGTCCCGGTCGGCGAAGCCGTGCAGCCGCTCCGTGCGGGTCTTCAGCGCCCCGGGCGCCTGCGGGCCGCGCAGCAGCAGGACGGTCAGCAGTGCCCGTACGTCGTCGGAAAGCCCTCGCCGAGCTGCCAGGGTCTGCAGGTGCTTGACCGTCCGACGGCCCGGGTCGGTCCAGTAGGCGACCAGGTCCTTGTCCTTGAGCGACCGCAGCGTCTGCTGGACCTGTTCCTCGTCCAGGTCGCTCACCGGGTCGCGGCTGGAGCTCTGGTTGCACGCGGTGCGCACGGCGTTGAGCGTCATCGGATAGCTCGCCGGGACCGTCAACTCCTTCTCCAGGAGGCTGCCGAGCACCCGCTGCTCGTTCGGGGTCAACCGTGGCAAGGGATGCGGGGAGCCCATGTGCTCACCCTGGCACACAGGTGTCGGGGCGCACGCGGATCGACACTCCGCGGGTCGGGGCTCGTAGAAGACGTCAGGTGCCGCAGCGCTCCACGAAGTCGTCGCCGCTCAGCTTCCTGCTCGCCAGGTCTGCCATCGCCGGGCCATCGCAGCGGAACTCCTTGCCGTCGACGGTGACGGACAGCAGAGGCAGCGCTTCGGGACGCACCGACGAGGCTGCCTCCCCTCCCCAAAAGACGGTCGCCAGGTTGGTGGCCAGGGAGTAGGGCAGCCGGAGATCGTCGGCCGGGAGGTCTGAGGAGACCTCGAGGAGCAGCGTGCGGCTCGCTCGATCGAAGCGGAACTCGTTCAGACTCTTGACCTGGACGTTCGACGTCACGCGCTCGCTCGACAGCTCCTCCTTGTCCTTGTCGAAGGCGGACTCCGTGTCGTCGGTGACCCGCTGCTGCTCAGCCTCCAACGACCCTTCGCCCGGGGGGAGCGCGACGTCCGGAGGCGTGTCAGCGGGGTCGACCGGCGGTCCGCTGCTGGCGGCGGCCGGGGACGGCCCAGACGAAGCCGCGAGGGCTCCGTCCGGGGCGTCGTCACCGCCTCCGCCACCGCACGCGCTCAGCGAGACCATGACCAGGGCAGCAGCAAGGGTTCGCATGGGGGCCATGCTCTCACCCTGGGACGGTCCGCTGGTCGCCCTACCTGCCGTGATGTTGCTACAGGTCGTAGTACATCTCGAACTCGTACGGGTGCGGCCGCAGGCGCAGCGGGTCGATCTCGTTCTCGCGCTTGAAACCGATCCAGGTCGAGATCAGGTCCTCGGTGAACACGCCACCCTGGAGCAGGTAGTCGTGGTCGGCTTCGAGCGCGTCGAGGACGGCGTCCAGCGACAGCGGCACCTGGGCGATGCCGGCCATGTCCTCCGGGGCCAGCTCGTAGAGGTCCTTGTCGATCGGCACGGCAGGCTCGATCTTGTTCTTGATCCCGTCGAGCCCGGCCATGAGCATCGCCGAGAACGCCAGGTAGGGGTTGGAGGACGGGTCCGGGCAGCGGAACTCGATGCGCTTCGCCTTCGGGTTGCTGCCGGTGATCGGGATGCGGATGCACGCGGAGCGGTTGCGCTGGCTGTAGACCAGGTTGACCGGCGCCTCGTAGCCGGGGACCAACCGGTGATAGCTGTTGACCGTCGGGTTGGTGAAGGCCAGCAGGGACGGGGCGTGGTGCAGGATCCCGCCGATGTAGTAGCGCGCCATGTCCGAGAGCCCGGCGTAGCCGACCTCGTCGTAGAACAGCGGCGAGCCGTCCTTCCACAGCGACATGTGGCAGTGCATCCCGGAGCCGTTGTCCCCGAAGACCGGCTTGGGCATGAAGGTGACGGTGCGGCCGTCCTCCTGCGCCACGTTCTTGATGATGTATTTGAAGAGCATCAGGTTGTCGGCCGAGGCGAGCAGCGCGTCGAACTTGTAGTTGATCTCGGCCTGGCCGGCGGAGCCGACCTCGTGGTGGCCACGCTCGACCGGCATGCCGGCCGCCTCGAGCTGGACGGCCATCTCGTCGCGCAGGTCGGCGTACTTGTCGTTCGGCGGCACGGGGAAGTAGCCGCCCTTCGTGCGGTTCTTGTAGCCGAGGTTGCCGCCGTCTTCCTCTCGACCGGTGTTCCAGGCTGCGGACTCGGCGTCGATGTGGAAGAAGCTGTGCTGGGGCGCGGTGTCGAACCGGACGGAGTCGAAGATGTAGAACTCGGCCTCAGCGCCGAAGTAGGCCGTGTCGGCGATCCCGGTGCCGGCCAGGTAGGCCTCGGCCTTCTTGGCGACGTTGCGCGGGTCGCGGGAGTAGGCCTCGCCGGTCAGCGGGTCGTGCACGAAGAAGTTCATGATCAGCGTCTTGTGGACCCGGAAGGGATCGAGCCGCGCGGTGCTCGGGTCGGGCAGCAGCTGCATGTCCGACTCGTGGATCTCCTGGAAACCGCGCACGGAGGAGCCGTCGAAGCCCAGCCCGTCGGTGAAGACCGACTCGTCGAAGGACCCGGCGGGGACGGTGAAGTGCTGCATCATCCCTGGGAGGTCGCAGAACCGGACGTCGATCATCTCGACGCCTTCCTTCTTGATGAAGCTCAAGACCTCGTCGGCGTCCTTGAACACGTGGTGCCCTCCAGCGGTAGGGGTGATCGGTGCATCCGATCCGTCTGTCAGAGCCCGACCCTAGCCAGGGCTCGTGAAACGAGGGTGACCCTTGTGTTGCAGGCCGGTTACGCGAGCCGGGCACATGAGGCGTCCCGCCGATAGGCTCGCACGCATGGCCGGCGCTGGGTTCCTCGAAGACTTCGCCGGTGGCGGGCGTGCCTGGGAGCCCGGTGACCACAAGGGCAAGCGGCTCGGGCTGCCGGAGCAGGGACCCGGCTCGGTGGCATCCTTCGGCGGGAGAGTCGTGGCGTTCGTGATCGACATCGCCGCTGCCGGGCTGGTCGCGGCGTTGATCCGCCCGGTCGACCCGGACACCGCGAGCGCCGGCTCGGCGCTCGTGCCGTTCCTGGTCTTCCTCGTCGCCACGGTGCTGGGGCTCGCGCTGACCGGCCAGACGCTCGGGATGAAGATCGTCTCGCTACGGGTCCACCCGCTGACCGGCGACCCGGCCCGGGTCGGGTTCGGTCGGGCCCTGCTCCGCACCCTCCTGCTCTACCTGCTGATCCCGGCCCTGATCAGCGACCGAGACGGTCGCGGGCTGCACGACCGGGTCGCGGGCACGGTCGTCGTACGCACCTGACTTCTTAACGCATCTTCTTGCGCGGCACCCGTCCGCCGGTGGGCATCGGTCCCTTGGGGATCGGCAGTGCGGGCGCCATCGCCTTGAGCTTGCGGTCCAGGACGTTGACCTCCTTGGGCTTGATGTTGCGCGGCAGCTTGGCGATGTGCCGCTCGAGCTGCTTCAGGCTCAGAGCGCCCTCGCCGGAGCCGACACTCACCTCGTAGACCGGGGTGTCGCCGACGAAGCGGGCCAGCTTCTTCTTCTCGGCCACGATCAGGTTCTTCGTACGGTTCGGGGCGCCTTCGCGCACCAGGATCACGCCTGGCCGCCCGATCACCCGGTGCAGCAGGTCCTGCTGGGCGGTGAACCCGACCGCGGGCGTGACGCGCCAGTCTCCGCGCATGCTCTGGATCACCGAGGCGGCCGCTCCCGGTGTGCCCTCGACCGAGGAATACGCGTTGGCCTGCGCTCGACGACCGAACAGGGCGACGACGGCCAGCAGCCCGAACAGGACGCCGAACAGAATGAGCGGGGCGAGCAGAAAGCCGCCGACCAGCACGCCGAGCAGGGTCAGCAGCACGAACGGCACCAGGAACGCCACGACCAGCAGCGGCACCAGCTTGCTGTCGGCCTTGCGGGTGACCGTGAACGCCTGTCGCAGCTGGCTGAAGCGCGCCTTACGAGCAGCCTTCTTCGTGGCCTTCGCCTGCTTCTTGGCCGCCTTGTCCTTCTCGGTGGGCTTGACCTTCTTGCTGGCGGCCTTGCCGTCCTTCGGGGGCTTGCCGGTGATCTTCGCCATGTCGATCAGCCTAGGTGCGGCGCGCCTTGCGGGCTGCCTTACGTGCCGCGTTGCGGGTCGCGGCCTCCTCGATCGTCGGGGCCGTGCCACCGAGCGCGACCGGCACCCACCAGGTGTCCTCCGGGCTGCGCGGACCCCCGGCGTAGGTGGCGCGGGCCTCGTCCAGCAGCACGGTCATCCGGGCCTTGAGCTCGGCAGTGATCTCGGCGGCGTCGGCTCCCCGCTCGGGGGTGAACGTCTCCCCGATGATGATCCGGATCGGGGTGCCCCGGGTCAGGTCACGCTTGTGGCCCTTGGTGTAGACCCGCTGGCTGCCCCAGATCACGGCCGGGAGCAGCGGCACGTCGGCTTCCGTCGCCATCCGGGCGGCGCCGGTCTTGAAGCCCTTCAGCTCATAGCTCTCGCTGATCGTCGCCTCGGGAAACACCCCGACGATCTCGCCGGCCCGCAGCGCGGTGATGGCCACCTGGTAGGAGTCGTTCGCGGCGCCGTCCCGGTCGACCGGGATGTGCTTCATCCCGCGCATGAGGGGCCCGCTGATCTTGTGGTCGAAGACCTCCTTCTTGGCCATGAATCTCACGAGCCGCTTCGCGGGCACGGCGGCCAGCCCCGCGAAGGTGAAGTCGAGGTAGCCGATGTGGTTGATCGCCATCACGGCGCCGCCGGAGCGGGGGATGTTCTCCTGGCCGGTGATGTCGAACTTCAGGCCGAGGCCCTTGAACATCAGGCGGGCGGCGCCGATGACCGGGGTGTAGACGGGTTCGACCATGACGCACCGTATCGCCCAAGGACCCTGCCTCGTCAGCGGGTCGCGTGCTCCCGCTCAGCGTGGGTGGCCCGACGCTCGACCGCCTGCGCGTACAGGCGACCCGCACGGTAGGAGGACCGCACGAGCGGTCCGGACAGGGCGCCGGCGAAGCCGATCGACTCGGCCTCGGCCTGCAGCTCGACGAACTCGTCGGGGTGCACCCACCGCTCCACCGGGTGGTGACGCGGCGAGGGTCGCAGGTACTGCGTGATCGTGATGAGGTCGCAGCCCGCCTCGTGCAGGTCGACGAGCGCCTCGCTGACCTCCTCGCGGGTCTCGCCCATCCCGAGGATGAGGTTGCTCTTGGTGACGAGCCCGGCGTCACGCGCGTCGGTGATGACGCCCAGGCTGCGCTCGTAGCGGAAGCCCGGCCGGATCCGACGGAACACCCGCGGCACGGTCTCCACGTTGTGGGCCAGCACCTCGGGGGCGGAGCTGAACACCTCGGCCAGCTGGTCAGGGTCGCGGTCGAAGTCGGGGATGAGCAGCTCGACCCCGATCCCGGGGACGGCCGCGTGGATCTGCCTCACCGTCTCGGCGTAGAGCCAGGCTCCGCCGTCGGGCAGGTCGTCACGGGCAACCCCGGTGACCGTCGCGTAGCGCAGCGCCATGGTTGCGACGGACTCCGCGACCCGGCGCGGCTCGTCGGTGTCGTACTCCGCAGGCTTTCCGGTGTCGATCTGACAGAAGTCGCACCGCCGGGTGCACTGATCGCCGCCGATGAGAAACGTCGCCTCCCGGTCCTCCCAGCACTCGAAGATGTTGGGACAGCCGGCGCTCTCGCAGACCGTGTGCAGGCCCTCGGCCTTCACCAGCGACTTCAGCGCGGTGTATTCCGGGCCCATCACCGCCCGGGTCTTGATCCACGACGGCTTCTTCTCGATCGGCGTCTGGGCGTTGCGCACCTCGAGGCGCAGCATCTTGCGGGCTCCGGCATCGACAGTCACACCCCGAGTCAACACCCGCGCGTGCGCCTACAGTCCCGTCACGTGCGGGAGATGGTGATGACCTGGCGGCGGGTGTCCGAGGCTGAGCTCGACGTGCTCGAGAAGGATCCCGACGCGGCCGGGCTGATGCTCGCCGACACCGCGCCGGACGAGCTGGTCGACGTCGGTCGTGCCTGGCACGGGGTTCACGTCCTGCTGAACGGTTCGGCCTGGGGTGGGTCGGGGCCGGCGTTCGACGTGGTGCTCGGCGGAACGGCGCTCGGTGACCCGTCGACGTACGAGCCGGTGCGGGTGCTCGTGCCCGCCAGGGTCGCGGCCGTCGCGACCCTGCTGACCGACACCGGGCCGGAGCAGCTGCGTCCGCGGTTCACGCACGCGGCGTTCCGCCGGATGGAGGTCTACCCGGACACCGCCTGGGACGCCCCGGACGCGCTGACCGCGTTCCTGGAGCCGGCGTACGAGACGCTCCGCGGCTTCTTCACCGGAGCAGCGGCCGCCGGTGACGGGGTGCTCCTACAGCTCACCTGACCCGTCGACCTCAGGTTGCCGGAGATCTCAGCGGACGAGGTGCAGGTCGCCGGTCCGCGTGCCGATGGACGATCATGAGCCGGCCGAGTGTTCCCGAGGTCCCGGACGTGGCGCGCCTGGGATCGGGGCGCCGTCCTGCCGACGGTTGGGAGGACGTCAGCGGTCTGACCCTCAGCGCGGGCTTCTCCCGCGCCATGTACGGGCTGGCCGCGATCTACGTGCTGGCTGCGGTTCTCGACGCGGTCGTCCTCCGCGCCCCAGGGCTGGTCGTCGTCCTCGGCCTGGCCGCCGGTTTCATGGCCGGGGCCGCTGAGCGGCACCGCCGCAGGCCGATGGCGACGGCGACGCTGCAGTCGGTCACCTGGCTCATCGTCCTGGCCATCGTGTGCGCCTGGACCGTGCACGCCGTGGTGCTGGGATGGCCCAGCTTCGCGCTGCTCATGGCGGGGACGCTCCTCGCGGCAGGCTCGGTGCTACCAGGGCTGCGGATCTTCCTGATCGCGGACCTGGTCGCCGTGGTCGGCTTCGGGTCCGTCGCCGTGACGCGCCTGGACGACCCCAACTGGGTGCTGTCCGGTCTCAGCCTGGCGCTGGGCCTCGCCGTCGCCCACATCCTGCAGGTCTTCACCGACGGGGGCCGCCGACAGCTGCAGGACATGGCCTCCGCACTGGCCGCGGACGCGATGCATGATCCGCTGACCGGGTTGCGCAACCGGCAGGGCATGACCGACGCCCTTCGCCGGCTGCTCCCACCGACCCCGGCGGGTGACCCGGGGCCGGCGCAGCAGCTGGCCGTCGTCTGTTTCGACGTCAACGGCTTCAAGCCGATCAACGACGAGCTGGGGCATGCCGCCGGTGACCTCGTGCTGGTCGAGCTGGCTGCCCAGATGCGGCACCTCGGTCGCGTCGGGGACGTCCTCGCCCGCACGGGTGGTGACGAGTTCGTGCTCGTCATGGCCGGGGCGACGGCGGACAGCGCCGCGCGGGTGCATGACCAGGCGCGCCTGCGGCTGCGTGGTTGCGCCGGCGTGCTGCAGCTGCCGTGGTCGGTGAGCGTGGGTCAGGCCTTCGGGACGGCCCGCAGCCTCGCCGACGTGGAGGAGCTGCAACGGGCCGCCGACCTGGCCATGTACGAGGACAAGCGTGCGCACCGTGCCCGCAGCCTCTCGCAGGATCTCTCCGTCGACCCGCAGCAGCGCTGAGCGGTCCGTCAGACCGGGCCGACGGCCGAGATCCCGGGGAGTCTTGCCTCGAGCAGCGGCAGGGCGTCGTCGGTGCTGACCTTCGTGCCCAGCTCGCTGCTCAGGGACGTGACCGTCGCGTCCGCGATGCCGCAGGCGACGATCGTCGAGTAGGCGACGAGGTCGGGATCGCAGTTGAGCGCGAAGCCGTGCATCGTGACGCCCCGAGCCACCCGGATGCCGATCGCGGCGACCTTGCGGGCACCGTCCGGGGTCCACACGCCGGAGCGACCCTTGACCCGGCCGGTCTCCAGGCCGAGGTCGGCGCAGACCTCGATGAGCACCTGCTCGAGCCGTCTGACGTACGCCACCACGTCCACCGGGTCGGCGAGCCGCACGATCGGGTAGCCGGTCACCTGCCCGGGACCGTGCCAGGTGATCTTCCCGCCCCGGTCGACGTCGACCACCGGCGTCCCGTCGGTCGGCCGCTCCCAGAGCGAGGTGCGCTTGCCGGCCGTGTAGACGCTCGGGTGCTCGAGCAGCAGCGTCACGTCCTCGGCGCCGGCGACCACCGCGTCGTGCGCCTCGTGCTGGAGCGCGAGCGCGTCCTCGTACGCCACCAGACCCAGTCGCTCGAACCTCACCCGCACAGCCTAGGTTCAGGGCCATGGACCTGCGCATCTTCACCGAACCCCAGCAGGGGGCAACCTACGACGAGCTGCTGAGGGTGGCCCGGGCGGCTGAGGACGCGGGCTTCGACGCCTTCTTCCGCTCGGACCACTACCTCGCCATGGGTGGCGACGGCGGTCCGGGTCCGACCGACGCCTGGGTGACCCTCGCCGGCCTGGCGCGCGAGACCTCCCGCATCCGGCTCGGCACCCTGGTCACGGCGGGCACCTTCCGGCTGCCCGGTCCGCTCGCCGTCGCGGTGGCCCAGGTGGACGCGATGAGCGGTGGTCGGGTCGAGCTCGGTCTGGGCACCGGATGGTTCGGCGCCGAGCACGCCGCCTTCGGGATCAGTTTCCCTCCGCTCGGGGAGCGCTTCGACCGCTTCGAGGAGCAGCTGGCGATAATCACGGCGATGTGGGCGGGTGAGCCGTCCTACGACGGCGAGCACTACCGCTACGCGGACAACCCGGGTCTCGTACGACCGGTCCAGCACCCGCTGCCGATCATCGTCGGTGGCGGCGGGAAGAAGCGGACCCCGAGGCTCGCGGCCACCTACGCCCACGAGTTCAACCTGCCGTTCGCGTCCCTGACCGACACCGAGGCGCAGTTCGGCCGGGTGCGGGAGGCGGCGGCGCAGACCGGACGCGACCTGGTCTACTCCGCGGCGCAGGTGCTCTGCGTCGGACGCGACGAAGCCGAGCTGAAGCGCAGGGCGGCGTCGATCGGTCGAGAGGTCGACGAGCTGCGGGAGAACGGCCTGGCCGGCTCGCCCGCCGAGGTGGTGGACCGGATCGGCCGTTTCGCCGCCCTCGGTGCCACCCGTCTCTACCTGCAGGTGCTCGACCTCGCCGACCTCGACCACCTGGAGCTGGTCGCGTCCGAGGTGGCACCGCAGCTGTGACCGGGCGGGCGGTCGGGCGCGCCCACCACGTCGTCCTGGACTGTCCGGACCCAGAGGCCCTGGCCGCCTTCTACGCCGCGTTGCTCGGCCTGCCGATCACTTTCCGCTCCGACGACTGGGTGGTGGTCGCGGCGGACGAGACCGCGTCAGGCTTCGCGTTCCAGCGGGCACCCGACCACCAGCCGCCACGATGGCCCGACCCGGCCCACCCGCAGCAGGTGCACCTCGACGTGATGGTCGACGACGTCCCGGACGCAGCCCTCAGCGTGCTCGCGCTGGGCGCTACGGCGCTCCGCGACGGCGTCTACGCCGACCCGGCCGGGCACCCCTTCTGCCTCGTGCCCCGGCCCGGCTGGGCCCCGCCCGTGAACCCCCAGGCGCCGTAGCCCGTCCAGGTGCCCTGAGCGCGACGGGTCGGCCGGGCTCAGACCGAGGTCAGCTCGAGCAGCACGCACTGCTCCGGGGCCAGCACCGGCAGACGCAGGCCCACCACGCTCAGCTCCCGGCCGGTCAGTGTGACGCCCCCCGCGGACCACCACGGCGGGTCGGCCCGACCGGCCGTCCGGGCACCACCGGGGGGGACCAGCGGGGTGACCCGATAGCGACGGTCAGGGTCGAGGCCGGGCAGCGGCACGGCGGCGGGCACGGCCTGCGAGGAGGTGGTGAGCTGCACAAAGGCGAAGACGGCGTGGTCCGGCGTCACCACCCCGTGCAGGTCGGCGCTGGGGTCCGGCAGATCGGCGCGGACGGCCCGGCCGCCGTGGAGCAGCGGCCGGAGCCTCTTGTGCAGCGTCACGGCCTCACGCAGCAGGCCCCGCTCCTCCGGGCTGCAGGTGGTCACGTCCCACTCGAAGCCGAACGAGCCGAACATCGCCGTCGCCACCCGGAACCCGAGTGCGCCGACCCGGCCGGTGGTGTGTGCCTGCGGTGGACCGACGTGCGCGCCGACCAGCTCGGGCGGCAGCAGCAGGCCGGTCCAGGCCTGGACGTGCTGGCGTTCCAGCGCGTCGTTCGTGTCGCTGGCCCAGACCCGGTCGGTGCGGGCCAGGATGCCCAGGTCGATGCGTGCACCGCCCGAGGCGCAGCTCTCGATCTCGACGCCTGGGTGCTGCGCGCGCAGCGCGTCCAGCAGGCGGTACGCGGCGAGCGTCTGCGCCCGCCCGACCGGTCGCCCGTCCCGGCCCTGCGGGGCGACCAGGTCGCGGTTCTGGTCCCACTTGAGGAACGCGACGTCGTTCTCGGTCAGGAGCGCGTCGAGCCGGCCGAGCACGTGCTCCCAGGCCTCCGGCACGGTCAGGTCCAGCACGTGCTGCTGGCGCCAGACCGGTCCGTCCGGCCGCAGCACCCAGTCGGGGTGCGCCCTGGCCAGACCGGAGTCCAGGTTGACCATCTCCGGCTCGACCCACAGCCCGAACGACATGCCGAGACCCGTGACGTGCTCGATCAGCGGCGTCAGCCCGGCCGGCCAGAGGTCGGGGTCGACCTCCCAGTCGCCGAGGCCCTTCGTGTCGTCGCGACGGCCGAGGAACCAACCGTCGTCGAGCACGAAGCGCTCCACCCCGATCTCGGCGGCGACGTCGGCCAGCCGGGTCAGCCTGGTCAGGTCGTGGTCGAAGTAGACGGCCTCCCAGGTGTTGAGCACGACTGGTCGTGGGGCGCGTGGATGACCGGGGCGGGCCCGCAGGTAGTCGTGGAAGGCGGCGGCGATGCCGTCCAGCCCCGCTCCGGACCAGGCCGCGAACATCGTCGGTGCCAGGTAGGTCTCACCGGGCTCCAGGATCACCTCGCCCGGCACCAGCAGCTCACTGGCCGACAGCAGCGCAGGGTCGCTCGGGCTGCGTTCGGCGCGGTAGCAGGCGTCCCCGCTCCAGGCCAGGTGCACCCCCCAGACCTCGCCGCTGCGGTGACCGAACCCGGGGGTCCCCGCAGCGAGCACCAGGGGGGTGTCGTGCCCGGTCCGGCCGTGCCGGGTCTCGCGAACGTGCGCACCGTGGACGAAGGGGTGCCGTTGAGGGTCGCGCTCGCGGGTCCAACGACCGGACAGGTCCATCAGCTCGCGGGCCCGGTCGGGGACCGGCAGGGCCGGGGCGAGCAGCTCCAGCGCGTACGGCTCGTCACCGTCGTTGCGCACGGACGCGTCGATCTCGAGCAGGCCCGCCGGATGCAGCCGCAGCGTCACGACGACCGTGAGCGCACAGTCCTGGTCGGTCCCGGTGACGCAGACCCTGTCCGCGGCGTCCTGCTGCACCGACCTCAGCACGGGGTCGGGGAAGGCCGCACCTCCGGAGCGGCTGCCGACGAGGCCGGGGCGGCCGCCGTGGCCGGCAGCCGCAGCCGGCAGCAGCGACACGACGACAGGGGCGTCGAGCGCTGAGTGCGGCACCGCAGGGACGCCCGCGAGGGTCAGCCCGTCCGGGGAGCAGTCCTGCCCGAGGTCTGCGCCCCAGTGCACCACCGAGGGAAGACCGGGTCCGCGAGCGTCGAGCAGCAGGCTGACGCCCCCACCCTGCAGGTGTACGAACCCGGCGCCGGGCACGGCCGCCTCGTGGTCGACCGTGCCCGGCGGGTCCGTGTCGCCGGTGCTCACCCTTTGGTGGCGCCGAGCGTGAGCCCGCCGATGAACTGCTTCTGCAGGATGAAGTAGACGGCGACCGTGGGCAGCGCGATGATCAGGGATCCGGCGGCGACCAGGTTGTTGTCGGTGAAGAACTGCCCCTGCAGGTTGTTGAGCGCTGAGGTGATCGGCCGCTTGTCGCCGGTCGACATGAGGACCAGCGCCCAGAAGAAGTCGTTGTAGATCCAGGTGAACTCGAGCGTGGCCAGCGCCGCGAGCGGCGCCCGGCACAGCGGGAGAGTGATCTGCCAGTACTGACGCCAGACCGAGGCGCCGTCGACCCGGGCGGCCTCGGTCAGCTCGTGCGGGATCGTCTTCATGTAGTTGCTGAGCACGAAGGTGCAGAAGCCGATCTGGAACGCGACGTGGATGAGGATGATGCCCCAGTAGGAGTCGAACAGCGTCCCCGAGCTGCTCATCCACTCGGGCAGCGGCACGCTGCGGTAGAGCCGGTAGAGCGGGGTGATGATGACCTGCTGGGGCAGCAGGTTGCCGGCGGTGAACAGCATGAGCAGCGCGATGTTGCCGCGGAAGTTGAACCGAGAGACCACGAAGGCGACCATCGAGGACAGGAACAGCGTCAGGATGAGCGCCGGCACCACGATGATGACGGTGTTCCTGAAGTGCAGGAGCATGTCGCCCTTGGTGAGGGCGTCGCGGAAGTTCTGCAGCGTCAAGGACCTGGCGATCGACACGTAGCCGTTGGCGGCGGTCTCCTGGTAGGGCCGCAGCGAGGTGTAGGCGGCCCAGAGCAGCGGGAGCATCCAGGCCAGGCACACGAGCACCAGGCTGACGTGCAGGAAGACCCGGCCGGGAGTCAGCGGCTTCTTGGCCCCGCCCGGCGTCAGCAGCGGCTGGTCCTGCCGGTCGGTCTTGGGCCCCTCCACGGTCTGGGTCATCCCGCCGCGTCCTTCCGGTAGGTCTGAAGCAGGTAGAAGGTGATGAAGGCCAGCGAGATGAGCAGCAGGATCACCGCGATCGCGGAACCGAACCCGATCCGACTGGCTTCACCGATGATGTTGTTGGTGACCAGCACCGACAACAGCTCCAGGCCGTTACGGCCGCGGTTGATCACGTACACCAGGTCGAAGGCACGGAGCGACTCGATGACGGTGACCACGAGCACGACGACGTTGACCGGGCGCAGAGCCGGAAAAACGACGTATCGGAAGGTCTGAACCTCGGTGGCCCCGTCGATCTTGGCTGCCTCGCGCAGGGTGCCGTCGACGCCTTTGAGTCCGGCCAGGTAGAGGATCATGATGTAGCCGACGTGCCGCCAGCCGGCGGCGACCAGGACCGCCCACAGGTTGATCTTGTCGTCGCCGAACCAGTCGACGTTCACCCCGAACAGGTTGTTGATCAGGCCCTGGTCGGTGCTGTAGATCAGCTGCCAGATGAAGCCGACCAGGGCGAGCGACAGCACCACGGGCAGGTAGAGGGCGCTCTGGTAGATCCGGGAGCCCTTGATGTTCTTGTCGAGCAGCACAGCGAGCAGCAGCCCCATCGGCGTGGCGATGAACAGGAACACGCCGAGCCAGATGAGGTTGTGCTGCACGGCCGGCCAGAACGGCGGGTAGATCGTCGCGATCTGGTGGTAGTTCTGGACGCCGTTGGCCCGGATCGTGGACAGCCCGCCGATGCCGTCCCACTTGGTGAACGACAGCAGCACCGACGCAAGGGCGGGCAGCCAGACCAGGCCGATGTGCAGCAGGATCGGCACCCCGGCCATCGCGATCATCACGTTGCGGTCGTGACGGGAGAGCACGGTGCGCTTGCGGCCGAGCCGCTGACGTCTGGTCTCCGCCGCCGGTGGCTCGGGCGGCAGGATCGTGACCGGGGTGGCGACGCTCACCGGGGGGCTACGTGCTGAAGATCGTCTTGGCCTGCTCGGCCAGCGACTTGGTCACCGCGTTGGTGTCCTGGTCCTTCAAGAAGGACTGGAGCGCCGGGATGACCACGGGCGAGGCGAAGTCTGGCCGAGTGTCGCGGTCGAGGAACTGCGCGATGTTCTTGGTGTTCTTGATGAGCTCAGCGGCCTTCTTCTGAAGGGCGTTGTAGTTGGTGGTCGAGGCATCTTCGGCAGCCGCGACGTCGTTGGGGTCGGTCTTGAGGTAAATGTCCTGGGCCGCGCCGGTGCCGGCATAGGCGAGCAACGCCTTGGCCCCTTCCGGGTTCTTCGGGTTCTTGCTCATCATGAGGCCGTCGATCGGGGCGTCGATCGAGTCGGTGCCGAACTCGGGGTTGATCTCCGGGAACGGGAAGAAGTCGAGGTCGTCGTAGACGTCGCCCTTGAACTGCTGGCCGACGAAGCTGCCCAGCAGGTAGGTGCCGCTCTTCTTGTCACCAAGGTTCTGTGCAGCCTCCTGCCAGGTGCGACCGAGCGCGTTCTCCTCCTGCAGCGGGATGATCTCCTTCCAGGTGTCGAAGACGGTCTTGACCTTCTTGTCGTCCCAGGCCTCCTTGCCGCTCATGAGGTCGATGTGGAACTGGTAGCCGTTGATGCGCATGTTGAGGATGTCGAACGTCCCCATGGCCGGCCAACCGTCCTTGTCGGCAAAACCGATCGGCGCGATCCCGTCGGCCTTCATCTTGGTGCCGAGGGCCTTGTAGTCGTCCAGGGTCTTCGGGATCTCGTAGCCCTTCTCCGCGAACACGCTCTTGCGGTAGAAGACGGCCCACGGGTAGTTGTAGAGCGGCACGAAGTACTGCTTGCCGTCGTCGCCGGTGGAGGCGGCCTTGAGGCTGTCGCTCATCTTGAGGTCGCCCCAGACGTCGGAGATGTCAGAGACCAGGCCCTTCTGAGCGAAGAAGCGCATGCGGTTGCCGGCGAACCAGGTGAACACGTCGTCCGGGTTGCCCTGCAGGTAGTTGTTGATCTGCTCCTGGAAGTCGTTGTGGGAGACCGTGTTGGTCGCGACCTCGACCGAGCTCTTGGCGGTGAACGCCGCCATCATGGCCGCGAACGCCTGCTTCGGGACGTCGTCGGAGGCGTTGGAGCCGAAGCTGACCGTGCCGGTCGCCTTCGGCGGAGCGGAGCTGGTGGCACCCGCGCTCGAGGTGGGCGTCGAGCCGGCGCCCGGGCTGCTGCTGCCTCCGCCACAGGCGGCCAGCAGGCCGCCGCCGGCACCGAGCGCCAGACCTTGGAGAAGCCGCCTGCGGCCGACCTCCATCGAAGCCAGCCGGTTGACGGAGTCGGGCAGTGGACCGGGCATGCAGGCCTCCAGGAAGGGGTCGAGTCGTTCAGGTTCGATCATCGACGCACAAGATCTGACGTCGTGGTCTGGATCACACACGGGTGCGGATCACCTGTCAAGCGTGTGACCTGATCGAGACCCGACGGTCGCGGGTGGGCACCGGGTGTGTGCGCTTATGTTGACTCCGTGTTCGGTGAGCGCAAGAGTGACAGGCCACACACCAGAGGAGCGTGACCTGTGACGCGGTGGCCAGCCGTCGACGGCATCGTGTTCGGGGCTGACTACAACCCGGAGCAGTGGCCTGAGGACGTCTGGGCCGAGGACGTCCGACTCATGCAGGAGGCCGGCGTCAACCTGGTCAGTCTCGCGATCTTCAGCTGGGCCCTGCTGGAGCCCGAGCCGGGCCGGTACGAGTTCGGCTGGCTCGACCGGGTGGTCGACCTGCTGCACGCGCACGGGATCGCGGTCGACCTCGCCACGGCGACCGCGTCACCGCCACCGTGGTTCTCCCTGGCCCACCCGGAGAGCCTGCCGGTCACCGCTGACGGGGTGACGCTGTGGTGGGGCAGCCGGCAGGCCTACTGCCCCAGCTCGACGGCCTACCGGCAGGCCGCTGGCGCGCTCGCCGGCGCGATCGCCGAGCGCTACGCCGCACATCCCGCGGTCGCGATGTGGCACGTCAACAACGAGTACGGCTGTCACGTCGCCCAGTGCTTCTGCGACACGAGCGCCGCCGCTTTCCGGGGCTGGCTGAAGGAGCGGCACGGTGACCTGGCCGGGCTCAACGCCGCGTGGGGCACGTCGTTCTGGAGCCAGCGCTACACGGCCTGGGAGCAGGTGTTCCCACCGCGCAGCTCACCGAGCTATCGCAACCCCACCCAGCAGCTGGACTGGTGGAGATTCAGCTCCGACGAGTTGCGCGAGGTCTTCCGCGCCGAGAAGGCAGCGGTGCGCGAGCACAGCGACCTCCCGCTGACCACGAACTTCATGGCCGCCCACCACAAGCCGCTCGACTACGTCGCCTGGGCGGACGAGGTCGACCTGGTCGCCAACGACCACTACCTGCTCGGGGAGGACCGGGCGCCGCACGTCGAGCTTGCCCTGGCCGCCGACCTGACCCGCGGCCTCGGCGGGCAAGAGCCCTGGTTGCTCATGGAGAGCTCCACCAGCGCGGTCAACTGGCAGGAGCGCAACCTGGCCAAGGCGCCGGGGCAGCTGCGCCGCAACGCGCTGAGCCACCTCGCCCGCGGGGCCGACGGGATCATGTTCTTCCAGTGGCGGGCCTCCTTCGCCGGCGCGGAGAAGTGGCACTCGGGGCTGGTGCCGCACGCCGGGACCGACAGCAAGGTGTGGCGCGAGGTGGTGGCGCTCGGCGCCGAGCTGAAGGCCCTCGCCGACGTCAAGGGGACCAAGGTCTGCGCCCGGGCGGCGATCCTCTGGGACTACGAGGCGTGGTGGGCGCTCGAGCTGGACAGCCACCCCTCAGCCGACGTGCGCTACCTGTCTTCGGTGCGGGCTTACTACGACGTGCTCTTCGCGCTCGGGGTCACGGTCGACGTCGTCCACCCGGGGTCCGACCTCGGTGCGTACGACCTGCTCCTCGCCCCGAGCCTCTACCTCCTCACCTCGTCCGCAGCGGCCGGCATCGGCGCACGGGTGCGTGACGGAGCCACCCTGGTGGTCTCGTTCTTCAGCGGCATCGTCGACGAGCACGACCACGTCCACCTCGGCGGCTACCCCGGCGCGCTGCGCGACGTGCTCGGCGTACGGGTCGAGGAGTTCTTCCCGCTGGGGAAGGGTCAGCAGGTGGCCCTGGCCGGCGGCGGGACCGGGTCGGTGTGGAGCGAGCTGCTGCGCACCGAGGGCGCCGAGGTGCTGGACAGCGTGGCCGACGGGCCGTTGGCCGGGACGCCCGCCGTGACCCGTAACGCCCACGGTGACGGTGCTGCGTACTACCTGGCGACCCGGCCCGACCCGACGACGATGGCTGCGTTGCTGTCTCGGGCGGCCCGCGACGCGGGGATCGAACCGGCAGCCTCCGTGCCGACGGGGGTGGAGGTGGTCCGGCGGGGGAACCGGCTGTTCGTGCTGAACCACACCGATGCTCCCGCGACCGTGCACGGCACCGAGGTGCCTGCGGGTGACGTGGCCGTGCTGCACGTCCCTGGGGTCTAGGTGCTCGCCGCCCAGCGTCGTCAGCGCATCCTGGACGAGGTGCAACGGGGCGGCGGGGTGCGGGTCTCCGAGCTGACCTCGCTGCTCGGGGTCTCTGACATGACGGTGCGTCGGGACCTGGAGCGGCTCGGGCGCGAGGGGCTCCTGGAGAAGGTGCACGGTGGCGCGACCGCGCTGCCCGGGCACGCCAACGACGAGCCCGGGTTCGAGGCCAAGTCGGTGCGGGAGCTGGCCGAGAAGCACGCCATCGCCGAGCTGGCGCAACGGCTCGTGGAGCCGGGGCACAGCGTGGCGCTCGGCGCCGGTACGACGACGTGGGTGCTGGCCCGGCACCTGCTCTCCGTCCCGGACCTCACGGTGGTGACCAACTCGATCAAGATCGCCGATGTCCTGCGGGACCGCCACCCGGTCGTCCTGATCGGGGGCGTGCGCACGCCGAGCGACGCGCTCGTCGGACCGGTCGCCGAGCTGGTGCTGCGGTCGCTGCACGTCGACATCGCGTTCCTCGGCTGCCACGGGTTCGCCGAGGTCGGCCTGACCACGCCGAACATGGCCGAGGCGGGCACCAGCGCGGCGATCGTGCGTGCCGCTCAGACGGTCGTCGTGCTCGCCGACTCGACGAAGTGGGGCATCGCCGGGCTCATGACGTACGCCGGTCTCGACGAGGTCGACGTGCTGATCACCGACGAAGGGCTCGGTGAGGGTCCGCGCTCGGTGCTCGCCGCGCACGTCGGCACGCTCGAGCTGGCCCGGGTGCGTCCGAGCGAGTCGAGGGTAGAGCCGACAGCATGAGATACGCGCGCCTCGGCGCCACCGGCCTGCAGGTGTCCGCGATCTGCCTGGGATGCATGAGCTACGGGGCGCCGGAGCGGGGGACGCACCCGTGGTCGCTCGACGAGGACGCTTCCCGGCCGTTCTTCCGGCGAGCGCTGGAGCTCGGGATCACGTTCTTCGACACGGCGAACGTCTACTCCGACGGGACGAGCGAGGAGATCACCGGGCGGGCGCTCGCCGACTTCGCGCAGCGCGACGAGATCGTGCTCGCGACCAAGCTGAACGGCCGTATGCACCCCGGCCCCGGCGGTGCCGGGTTGTCGCGCAAGGCGGTCTTCGCGCAGGTGGACGCAAGTCTGCGTCGTCTCGGCACGGACTACATCGACCTCTACCAGATCCACCGGTGGGACCCGGAGACGCCGATCGAGGAGACCATGGAGGCGCTGCACGACGTGGTCCGGGCGGGCAAGGTCCGCTACCTCGGGGCCTCCTCGATGTGGACCTGGCAGCTCGCGAAAGCCCAGCACGTCGCTGAGCGGCACGGATGGACGCCGTTCGTGTCGATGCAGGACCACTACAACCTGTTGCACCGCGAGGAGGAGCGCGAGATGCTCCCGTTCTGCGCCGACAGCGGGGTGGGCGTGATCCCGTGGAGCCCGCTCGCCCGCGGCCGTCTGGCCCGTCCCTGGGCGACGCAGACCCAGCGGTCGGAGGGCGACGCGTTCGGGGGGATGCTCTACGACGAGAGCGACGGGAGGATCACCGAGCGGGTCGCAGAGGTGGCCGAGGGCCACGGCGTGCCGATGGCCCAGGTCGCCCTGGCCTGGGTGCTGTCCAAGCCGGTGGTGACCGCGCCGATCGTCGGGGCCACCAAGATGTCCCACCTGGAGGACGCGGTGGCCGCTCTGGACGTGCAGCTGACCGAGGACGAGGTCTCCCGGCTCGAGGAGCCGTACGCGCCGCGTGAGCCGGTCGGCTTCGCCTGAACCTGGCTCATGCCGGCCGCGGTGATCTTCCCCAGAGATGCCGCATCAGAGACATACATCGACCGTATGGGGAAGATCGTCGGGCCGGCGCGGCCGTCAGGTGGGGCGGCCGACCGTCTGGTGGTCCGCGCCGAGGGAGCGGGCCAGGGCGACCGGGTCCAGGTCGCGCAGGGTGATCCGGATGCCCGGGGCACTCAGCAGCCGGAAGCGGCTCCCGGGGGCGACGACGAACCCGTCGAGCAGGAGCCGGCTGACCGTTGCGGTCTCGTCGGCCACCGGCACCCAGGCGTTGATCCCGGTGTGACCGAGGACGTCGATCCCGTACGGGGCGAGGGCCGCGACCAGCGCTTCCCGGCGTGTGCGGTAGGTCGCTGAGGCCTGACGGATCTGCGCCTTGACCTGTTCATCCTCCCAGAGTGCAAGGACGGTGTGCTGCAGAAGACTGCTCACCCAGCCGGCACCCAGCCGCATGCGGCCCTCCACCCGACCCACCGTGGTGGGGTCACCCGCGAGGACGGCCAGGCGCAGGTCCGGGCCGTACGCCTTGGACACCGACCGGACGAACGCCCACCGGTCGGTGAGCCCGCACAGCGGGCTGAGGGGCACTCCGGCCAGCTCGCCGGCATGGTCGTCCTCCAGCACGAGGATCTCCGGCGTGAGCAGTGCTTTCAACTCTCCAGCACGAGCGGCGGCGACAAAGCCCCCGGTGGGGTTCTGGGCCCGGCTCGTGACGACGACGGCCTTGGCCCCGGCGGCCAGCGCCACGGCGAGCCGTTGCGGGTCGGGCCCGTCCTGGTCGACCGCGACCGGGAGGGCGCGCAACCCGAGCCCGGCCAGCAGGTCGAGCAGGTTGGGCCAGCCGGGGTCCTCCACGGCGACCGCGTCGCCGGGCCGCAGGTGTGCGGCCAGCACGCGTTCGATCCCGTCGAGCGCGCCGTGGGTGAGTGTCAGGGCGTCGGTCGGGACACCGTCGGCACCGAGTCCCTCTGCCGCGCGATCGGCCAGCTCGGGGAGCACGAGGTCGGGCGGCGCGAAGGCACGGTCCCGGTCGAGGCGCGGCAGGCGGGGGAGCAGATCGGGGTCGGGCTGGCCGGTGGAGAGGTCCACCGCGCCTTCGGGCACCGGCACCCGGGAGCCGCGGCGGTGCAGGGTCTGCTCGCGCACCCGGGTGCCGGCGCGACCCGCGGCCACGACGAGCCCGGCGTCCCGTAGCGTGCGGTAGGCGGCGGCGACGGTCCCGTTCGCCACCCCCAGCTCTGCGGCGAGCGTGCGGACCGGGGGGAGCAGGGTGCTGGGGACCAGCGTCCCGGCCCGGATGCCGCGCTCGATGCTGCTGGCGATCTCGGTAGCCCGCGAGCCGGAGATCCCGTATTGTACTGACGTCATCATTAAAACGTACCAGTACGAAAGGTAGTCGCGTGACGTATCCCGTCAGCCCGCGCACCACGCCGACCAGAGCGCCGGAGCGGGTCTCTTACGACGTCGAGCTCGTGCACGCCGTCCTCGACGAGGCGATCCTGTGCCACGTCGCCTTCGTCGTCGACGCCGAGCCGTGCGTGCTCCCGCAGCTGCACGCCCGGCTCGCCCAGACGCTCTACCTCCACGGCTCGACCGGCGCGCGAGCGCTGCGGCAGGCGCAGCACGGTGGTCTGGCCGTCTGCGTGACGGTGACGCTCGTCGACGGCCTGGTGCTCGCCAAGTCCCAGTTCCACCACTCGATCAACTACCGGTCCGTCGTCGTGCACGGTCGCGCCACCGTCGTCACCGACGAGGCCGAGAAGCGAGCAGCCCTGACAGCCCTGGTCGACGGACTCGTCCCGGGTCGCACAGAAAACTCCCGCGCCCCGAACCGTCGGGAGCTGGCCGCCACGACCGTCCTCGCGCTGCCCCTGACGGAGGTGTCGGTGAAGGTCCGTACCGGGCCGCCGAACGACGACGCCGAGGACCTGGACCTGCCCTACTGGGCCGGGGTCGTCCCCGTCAGCACCGTTCGCGGGGAACCCGTCGGGGCCGGATAGCAAGATCGGTCCCCTCCCGCCCGGCGCCGATGCGGTCCTCGGGGAGCAGCGACAGGACGGCGGACACGTCGGTCCGCGCGGAGAAGGGAGACTCCGTCGACCAGCGTCACGGGTCCAGCGTACGGTCGCGATCATGCCGAACACCCCTGCAGGCCACGTGGTCCGGGACGCGGGCGAGGTGCGGCTGGTCTTCGACCGGGCGTACGAACGGCCGGTCGGCCTCGTCTGGGCGGCGCTCACCGAGCCCGCGCAGGTGGCCCGCTGGTTCGGGTCCTGGACCGGCGACCCCGCGAGCGGCGCGGTCGACGTGGTGATGACCGACGAGGGCTCCGCGACGCCGGAACGGGTCGTGATCCGGGCGTGCACGCCACCCGAACGGCTGGCCGTGACCGTGCCGAGCCCGGACGGCGACTGGCCGGTCGAGGTGCGCCTGGAGCAGGAGGGCGAGCACACCAGGCTGCGCCTGACCCACGTGCTCACCGAGCCGTACGACGCGACCGGCATCGGGCCGGGCTGGCACTACTACCTCGACCGGCTCGGGGCGGTCATCACCGGCGGGCCGGTGCCGACCGACTGGGAGGCCTACGTCGAGGTGCCGTACGAGGTGCCCGATCCCTAGAGGAGACGGTGCATGACGTACTGGGAGACGAGGCCGAGCTCGCGGTGGTCGAACGCCTCCGGCACCGTCTCGATGATCTCGAAACCGAGCGAGCGCCACAGCCGTATCGCCATCGCGTTCGTCTCGACGACGGCGTTGAACTGCATGGCCTGATAGCCCTGAGCGCGGGCCCAGTCGAGCACGTACTGGCCCAGCACCCGACCGATCCCACGTCCCCGCCCGGCCTCCGCGACCATGAAGCTGGCGGTCGCCACGTCCGCGCCGGAGCCTGGCCGGTTGGGGCCCATCTTCGCGGTCGCGAGCACCTCGCCGCGGGTCTCGACGAGCACCGTCCGGCTGGGTGGCGGCTCGAGCCACAGTGCCTGCGCGTCCTCGCTGGACAGCCCCGCCGGGTAGGCGATCGTCTCCCCGGCATCGATGACCTGGGTGAAGATCGGGTAGAGCCGCGGCCAGTCCTCAGCCGTCGCCTCGCGCACGTTGATCACAGCGTCACCGGGTCCCGGCGCTGCTCCGTGCCGGGCTCGACCCGCCAGGCATACGTGTCAGGCCGATCGGCCACGGTGGCTGCGAGCACGCCGTCCACGTCCTGCAGCCCCGCTCCGTCGCACGCACCCGGCTCGGGCGTCCCGTCGTCCACGGGGCCAGGATAGAACGGCCTGAGCTCGTCTCGGAACATCCCGCCGCCGCAGGCGAGCACCTGGCTCACGCTGCCCCCCGCAGATCCGTCAGGGCAGCCTGCGCGGCGCGACGGCCTGACACCAGGGCGCCCTGGATGGAGGCGGAGTCGCGGTGGTCGCCGCAGACGTACAGACCCTTCTCGAGCCGGACGGGGGAGCGCAAGCGACCTACCGGCGGGGACTGGCTCGGTAGCGCGTCAGTGATCTCGTACGCCCGGACGTGCTCCCAGGCCGACGTGCTCACGCCGTACAGCCGTTGCAGGTGCGCGCGCACGGCGGGCTCGGAGGCGTCGCCAGAGACGCTCGACGAGCTGATCAGCACCCGACCGGGGGCGTACGAGGGCGCAGCGTTGGTGAGCACCACCGTGTTGCTGACCGGCCCGGAGCGCTCCCCGTCGAGCACGATCACCGGGTCGGGGACGGGTGGGGCGTCGGCGAGGTGGTAGTGCGTGGTGACGCTGTTCATGGGCGGGGCGGGCAGGTCGAGCAGCCGCGCCGCGGTGCCGGGGTCGGTCGCGACGACCACCGGGCCGTTGCGGTCGAGCGTGGTGACCTCGTGGCCCAGCTCGACGGTCAGGCCCCGAGCCAGCTGGGCCGGCATTGCGCCCATCCCGGCGGCCGGGACGCACTGCGTCCCTCGTACGAACGAACGCCAGACCAGGTCGAAGAAACGGCTCGACGTGGCCAGCTGGTCCTCCAGGAAGACGCCGGCCAGGAACGGGCGGAAGAAGCGGTCGATGACGGTCTCGGAGAAGCCCCGGTCGCGCAAGGCCTGCAGCGTCGTCGTCTCCGGCGCGGCCAGCAGCCGGGAGGCGGGGAGCAGGCCGTCGCGGGCGGCGAGCAGCGCGATCCGGGCCTTGTCGGGGAGCGACCCGATCGGTGCGTCCACCGTCGGCAGGGCCCAGGTCGGCTGTCGGAGCGGGTTGCCGACCTTGCGGAGCCCGTCGCCGACCCGGATCAGCGCTCCGGCCGTGAACGCCTTGAGATCGAGCGCGTCATGGTCGAGCACCTGCCGCGCCTCGGGGTAGCCGGTGTTGTGCACCTGGAAGCCGCGATCGAGGAGCATCCCGTCGACGACGTCGGTGCGGACCCGACCGCCGACCGCGTCGCCCGCCTCGACGACCGTGACCTCCACACCGGCGGACTGCAGATGGCGGGCGCAGGCGAGGCCCGCGAGCCCTGCGCCGACGACAGTGACGGTCACGCCGTCGAATCTAGTTGTGGACAACTCGCAGGGCATCTCCGGCTCTGGTCTGGTGCCAGGCATGGACGACTTCCGGGTGTGCGGGTTCGAGATCGGCGAGCTGCTCGGCTTCGGCGCGACCGGTGAGGTCTGGTGCGCGCGGGAGCTGGCGACGGGGGAGACGGTCGCGCTCAAACGGCTGCGCCCGGGAGCCGGGCCGGATGCCCTCGCGTCGCTCCGTCGTGAGGCCGGACTGCTTCGTTCGCTGGCGACGCCGTACGTCGTGCCGCTTCGCGAGGTGGTCGGCGAGGGTGCCGAGACCGTCCTCGTGCTCGATCATGCCGCGGGCGGTTCGCTCGTCTCGCTGCTTCGTCGTCGCGGGTCGCTGACCCCGGGGGAGGTGGTCACGATCGTCGCGCCTCTTGCTCAGGCACTGGCCGTCGCACACGACCGGGGCATCGTGCACGGCGACGTCTCGCCGTCCAACGTGCTGTTCACCGCCGACGGGATGCCGATGCTGTCCGACCTCGGCGTCGCCCGTCTGGTCGGGGACGACCGCGAGACCGAGACCACGGCGGAGTACGCCGACCCGCGCCTGTCCGGCTCCGCGCCTGACGCAGCGTCCGACGTGTGGGCGCTCGGCGCGCTGGCCCACCACCTGCTCTGCGGGAGCCCGCCGCACGAGGGCGACAGCATCGCCGACGTGCTCGCCGCCGCCGCCGACGTCGCTCGGGCCCCGCTGGGCCTGCTGGCGCCGATGGCGCCCCGGCCGTTGGTGTCCGCGATCGAGCAGGCCCTGTCAGCCGACCTGGGTGTCCGGCCGTCCGCAGGTGACTTCGGGGTGGCGCTGCAGCGGGCGCAGACCGCCGAGCCTGTGCGCCTGGGCGGCGCTGACCGGCCCGCGGGCCGGCACGCCAGCCCGGCGCCACCGCTGCCGCCGCGTGCAGCTACGTCCGACCGGTCGCCCTTGGCGCCACCCGAGCCGCCGCAGGGCGCAGAGCGGGACCTGCGGCAGACGCACCGGGTTGCTCGGCCGGCCGCGCCGGCCGCGCCGGACCCGCCCGTCCAGACCCGGCGACTGCTCCCGTCGGTCTGGGTGCTTGCCTCGGTCGGCGTCGTCGTGGTGCTGCTGGCCGCAGGCCTGGCCTGGGCCTTCTTCGGCAACGCGCGCTCCGAGGTGACCGCACTGGCTCCGGTGGCGGTCGACGTGCCGGACCCAGCACCGAGCGCGCCACCCCGACCCCCGTTGGACCCCCGCTGGGCGCCGGTGCTCGACGGGCTCGACCGGGCACGGGAGGCCGCCTACGCCGCGGCTGACCCCGCCCGGCTGGCCGACGTCTACGCCCCGGGCTTCCCGGTCCAGGAGATCGACACCCGGCGGGTCACCGAGCTGGACGCGGCTGGCGTCACGGCGGTCGGCGTACGCCACGATCTGCACGCCGTGAACGTGCGCGACGCGGACGAGGGCAGGGTGGCGCTGGCCGTGACCGATGTTCTCGAGCCCCATCGGCTCGTGGACGCTGACGGCACCACGGTCCAAGACCGGGCCGGCCGGGGAGAGCGTGACTTCGTGGTCGTGCTGGTCCAGGAGCCGGCCGGTTGGCGGATCGCGGCCGTGACCCCCGCCTGAGTGCCTAGAGGCTGGCTTCCAGGGCGCCTGGAAGATCTGGGTGCTCGAACGTGAAACCGCTGCCGAGCAGGGCCTTCGGCTCAAGGCGCTGACCGATCAGGACCCCCTCCTCGGCAAACTGGCCCAGCACCGCCTTGAGCACGAAGCCCGGCACCGGGACGGGCAGGATCGGCCGGTGCAGGGCGTGCCCGAGCGCCTTGGTGAACTCCCGGTTGCGGGTCGGGTGCGGCCCGACCAGGTTCACCGGGCCGCTCACGTCCGCGGTGAGCAGGTGCACGATCGCCCTGACCTCGTCCTGCAGGCTGATCCAGCTCTGCCACTGCTTGCCGCTGCCGAGCGGCGCTCCGAGAAAGGCGTTGACGACCGTGCGTTGCGTCGCCAGGGCGCCGCCTTTGCCGGACAGCACGATGCCGGTACGCAGGTGGACCACCCGGGCGCCCGCCTTCTCGGCGGGGCCGGTCGAGGCCTCCCACTGCCGGACGACCTCGGCCAGGAACCCCTCGCCGGTCGGTCCGGACTCGTCGGTGAGCCTGTCGCCGGTGTCGCCGTAGAAGCCGATCGCACTGCCGGACAGCAGCACGGACGGACCGGCCCCCCCAGCTCTGGCCGTCGCGACCGCCTCGGCCACCGCGGTCGTGCCGTTCACCCGGCTGTCCAGGATCGTCTTCTTGTAGGAGTCGGTCCACCGCTTGTCCGCGACCCCTGCCCCGGCTAGGTGGATCAAGGCGTCGAGATCGGCGACGTCGCCGGGCTGCATGCTCCGGGCCGCCGGGTCCCACTGCCGCTCGTCGCCCTCGCCGGCCGGGTGACGGACGAACCGGACCACCTCGTGCCCCGCTGCCCGCAGGGCGAGGACCAGCGGGGTCCCGATCAGCCCGGACGCGCCGGTCACCCCGACCTTCATGCCAGTCTCGTGATCGTCATGCTGGCTCTCTCCCCGGGGCTACCTCTGGCAACCGTGACGTCTGCGACCCCGGCGAGGTCAGGGGACCAGCGGCGACGCCAGCACCGAGGCGAACGCCGCCGGATCGCTCACCCTGAGCCGGGTGTCGTCGGTGCGCCGCCACAGCCGGAGCAGCACGTCCGGGGCAGAACCAGCGACCCGGACGACAGGCTCTGGCCCGTCGAGGCGGTGCGTCATGCCGGGAGTCGTGATCACCAGCGCGTACGGGACCCCCGCCGAGCGGCCAAGCACCACCTGACGGGGCGCGAACACGTGCAGCACCTCGTCGATCCCGTCGTCGGCAAGCTCAGGCGTGAGCGGCACCCCGGTCAGGTCGAGGGCGGCCTCGACGTCGAGCCGGTGCATCAACGTCTCGTGAGCCATCCGCCGGACCCAGAACGCCGGGGTCGCGTTCACCCTGTCGAAGCCGGGGCAGACGGCGGACGGGTCGGCGACGGCCAGGGCGGTCTGTAGCAGCCTCGCACCCTCGGTGAACCAGTCGGCCAGCTGGTCGTCGGCCACCTCCTGCCGGTCGCCGCGGACGCCGGTGACGTTCGAGGTGGCCCACCGCTGGGTGGCGCCGAGGTGGCGTACGAGGTCGGCGACCGACCAGCCGGGGCAGCCCGGCACACCAGCCTTGACCGGTTCGGCGTAGACCAGCTCGCTGATCCGTCCAGCATCCCGGGAGAGCACCCGCAGGTAGTCCTCCCGGGACATCATCAGCGTTGCTACAGCCCCAGCTCGGCGGCGAAGTCGCCCTCCTCGAGCCGCTCCTTCACGGTCACGAGGAAGCGTGCCGCGTCGGCGCCGTCGACGATCCGATGGTCGTAGGTCAACGCGAGGTAGGCGATCGAGCGCACGGCCACGACCTCGCCCAGCTCCGGGTCGTTGATCACAGCGGGCCGCTTCACGACCGCCCCGGTGCCGAGGATGCCGACCTGCGGCTGGTTGAGGATCGGGGTGTCGAACAGCGCGCCGCGCGAGCCGGTGTTGGTCAGCGTGAACGTGCCGCCGCCCAGCTCGTCAGGGGTCACCGCGTTGTTGCGGGTGCGGTCGGCGAGGTCGGCGATCTTGCGGGCCAGCCCCCCGAGGTTGAGGTCGCCCGCGTCGTGGATGACCGGGACGAGGAGCCCGCGCTCGGTGTCGACCGCGATGCCGAGGTGCTCGGCACCGTGGTAGGTCACCGTCCCGCCCTCGAGATCGATGCTCGCGTTCACGACCGGGTGCGCACGCAGCGCCTCGACGGTGGCGAGCGCGAAGAACGGCAGGAAGCTGAGCTTGACGCCGTTCCTCGCCTGGAAGTCGGCCTTGGCCTGGTCGCGGAGCCTCGCGATCTTGGTGACGTCGGCCTCGACGACCGTCGTCAGCTGGGCGCTGACCTGCAGCGACTCGGTCATGCGCTCGGCGATCACCTTGCGAAGGCGGGACAGCTTCTCCGTGCGGCCACGCACCGTGGTGTCCGGCGCCGCCTTCACGGCCTGGTCGACGAACGCCGGGGCCGGGGCGCTGGTCTTGCCGGCCGGCTGCGGGATCTCGGCCCGCGAGGCCTCTGCCGTGTCCTGGGACGGGGCCTGGGCTGCCGGAGCCTTGGTGGCCGGTGCCTTCGCGCCGGCGGAGGCGGCCGCATCGAGCACGTCCTGCTTGCGGATCCGGCCCCCGACGCCGGTGCCGGTGAGCGAGGCAAGGTCCACGCTGTTCTCAGTGGCGAGCTTGCGCACGAGCGGCGTGACGTACGCCCCGTCGCCCGTGCCGCCACCCTCCGGCGCACCACCGGTCGACGGCTCGGCGGTGGCCTCCTCGATCGTCTGCTCCCCTGCGGGGGCCGGGTAGCCGGCCTCGGCGACCACGTCGTCCCCAGCGGGGGGCGCCGACGGCTCGGGTGCCTTCTCCGCCTCGGGCTCGGGCGTCGGCTCGGGCTCGGGCGTCGGCTCGGGCTCGGGCTCAGGGGTGGGCTCAGGCTCCGGCGCACTCTCGGCGGCTGGTGCCTCGTCGCCTCCGCCACCCTCCGCGGCGTCGCCGATGACGGCGAGCTCGGTGCCGACGTCGACGGTCTCGTCCTCGGCGACCTTGATTGAGGTGAGCACGCCGGCGGCCGGCGAAGGGATCTCGGTGTCGACCTTGTCGGTGCTGACTTCCAGCAGCGGCTCGTCGACCGCGACCTCGTCACCCTCCTGCTTGAGCCAGCGCGTGACAGTGCCCTCGGTGACGCTCTCGCCGAGGGCCGGCATGGTGACGGAGAAGGCCATGGGGTCTGTGCGCTCCTAGATCGAGGTGGTGCCGGGAGGGAGGGTGGGACAGGTCAGACGTGCCGGGTCATGCGTGCCGGGTCATGCGTGCCGGGTCATGCGTGGCTGTGGAGCGGCTTGCCGGCCAGCGCGAGGTGCGCCTCGCCGACCGCCTCGGACATCGTCGGGTGCGGGTGGATGAGCTGGGCGACCTCGCCCGGCAGAGCCTCCCAGTTGGTGATCAGCTGCGCCTCGGCGATGAGGTCACCGACGCGCTCGCCGACCATGTGGATGCCCACCACGGGACCGTCGACCTGAGCGTGCACGGTGACGGCGCCGGCGGTGCCGAGGATGCGTGCGCGCCCGTTGCCGGCCAGGTCGTACGTCGCGCTGTGGATCTCCATCCCGCGCTCGGCGGCCTGCTTGGCCGTGATGCCCACCGAGGCGACCTCGGGGTGGCTGTAGGTCACGCGCGGGACGCCGTCGTAGTCGACCGGGGTGACCGGCAG
>JBBSTR010000009.1:0-48872 GCA_038235705.1 Mycobacteriales bacterium | reverse complement strand
GAAAAACGACGCGCTGCCCGTCCGCCTCGTCGGTGACGACGAGGAGGTCGACGCCGCGGCAATTCGGGAAGTCGATCGTCAAGACAACTTCAAATGGACCTCGTCGAAGCTCGCCGAGAAACTGGATATCACGACTCTTAGGGCCGCCGTGCTCCGCGAGCACCTCGGGATCGACGCCGACCCAACGTGTACGAGGACAATTCCCCATAACTCTTCTCTACTCGTCTACTACTCGGACAACGCACTATCGATGATGCGGGTGGCCAAGGACAGCCTCGACCTCGACGCGATCTGGGAGTCGCACAGCAAGGTCAAGCGTCGAAAGCCACGACCCAGCTGCGCGCAACCTGGGTGTGCAGTGGTCGACGAGAAGCAGGCCGCTTCTTAGCCGGGCCCCTGAACTACTAGGTTCTCCTCACGACTAAGGGTGTAGTTGGGCCCGGAAGCAGCCGGTCTCGAGGTCGTCAGGCGGCCCGAGGACTTCCCGATCCGATAGGCCCGCGCACCGCACGCACGTGCGCGCTCCACGATCGGCAGTGAGACGGCTCGCCGGGCCCGTCCCGCGACCCCGACCATGCGGAACGCCGCGGCAGGTGCCGGCCACGACCTCGTCGGCCCGCTCGAGCGCACCGGTCGTCGTTGGCCGTGCTGGACGACGGGCTATTGGGCTGTGCCTGGTCTCGCAACGCCCCGACCTGACCTCGGCCTTTGTGGATATGACCGCGTTCGGCAGACATCGCGCGACCTCGGCGTCGCCACCGCCATGAAGCTCGCGGCGATCACGGCCGCACAGTCGTGGGTAGCCAGCTACCTGACACCGTGCACCACCCGCGGAACAACGCCATCATCACGGCCAACCGCAAGCTTGGGTTCTATAACGCCGACCAAGATCTCCTGCCGGGATATGGGTCGGCCGGGCCGAGAACCTCGCGATCGGCGGTCCGAGCGGTACCGGCAAGAGTCACCTCGTCAAAGCCCTCACGCACTATTTGCTTTTTGATCCGTCCGAGTGGGGGTCGATAGGAGTGAAAAAGAGACGTACCGTTGGCACACCGGCCTCATCTAGGAACCACCCGCTTACTTCAGGCGAATGTTCATCGGCCCTAAATGTGCCGACGACAATCTTGTCGGGATCTTCTTCAACCATTTGAAGCACCTTCAAGAATTAGAGACGATGACCATCTACCCATAAAGCTGTGCCGGTTGCACCAGCTCGGCTATAGACAACCACGCCGGCCTGCGCCGACGCCCCGCTACTTCCTGGCCCGGCGTGTCCTCCTGGAGGATCCCGGCGTCATGAACGTCTACGGCGAGCGGGACGACGGCTGAATCTCCTGGGCCCTGCTCGGTGAGCAGGCGCCGACGAACTGCTGGGGCGGGCAGCACGTGCACCGGTTCGAGGCACGAGGACATGCCTGGGCGTTGTGCACACCCCAGCCCGTGCCGTTCGAGGCGGCGGGCGACGTCATCGAGCGGCTCGAGAACGTCCCGACCTAACGGGCAAAGCTCGTCCTGCCCGGCCTCGACCTCGAACTATGGCCCGTCCCGCTCGTCGATCGGCAGTGGGACGACCCGAGCCTCCTCGCGAGCCGCTCAGCTGGCCCGGGCGCCGCGGGTGGGCAGCCACTGCCGGCGGCACAGCACCTCATAGGTGCGCGGTGGCAGGTCTTCCTCGACCTCGGCGTCATGGTTGGCCAGGATCCTGGCCACGTACCGGTCGGCCTGGGCGTGTTCGCCGGCGGCGTCATGGACCGCAACGAGGTCCAGCAGCGCGACGTCGTCCCGCGAGCCGGTCAGCAACGAGACTTGCGCCGCTCGCTCGGCCCCGGCCGGGTCGCCGGCTGCGAGGTGTGCGGTTGCGACCAGGTGCGCCACGTCGACGATCATCGCGGTGTAGTGATGCTGCACGGGGGTGTCGACCAGCCAGGCGCCGCCACTGGCACGCAGCCGCGACAGCGGCTCGCCGCTGACCAGCCCGAGCGCCGCCTCCAAATCGGCCAGGCCGTCCGCGCCGTGGGCGCTGGCGCGTAGCCGCAACCGCCGAAACAGGTCGGCGTCGATGAGCACCCCGCGCAGCCGGTAGGAGCCGACTTTGCCCGGGCCTTCGGTCGCCCGCGGCAGGTAGTCCTGCCCGGTTCGCGGGTCCTTGCCCAGCCACTGGCGGGCACTGTTGGCGTACGCCCGCGGCCGGCTGTCCGGCACGCCGACCTCGCCCGGCCACATCTGGGCGATCCACTGCTCGGTGCTCACGCCCTGCGGACGGCACGCCAGGTAGGCGACCACCTCCACCACCCGGTCGCGGCGCAGGTTGGACGGCGCTCCCGCGCACGCGCTGATGCTGACCGGCCCCAGGACTGTCAGCTTGGCGATGCCGCTGTCCGGGTCGTGCCACAGCTGCAGGTCCTCATCCAGGCCCGGATCGGCCTGCTCGACCTGCCGGCGGACCTCAGGGTCGACGACCGGGGCGAGCGCGGCGACGTCCTTGGCCGTGGTGGCGGTGCTGGCCAGGTAGCTGCCCGCGGTCTCGGGCAGCAACGTCCGGGTCGGTTCGGCGCCGCCCGCCGGCTGGCCGGTGGCGGCAGAGCGCACTGGTCCGGCCGGCGCGTGCTCGCGGGGCCGGGCGAGTTCGGGCCGCAGCGCGCCGGCCGCGTCAATGAAGGCCTCCCACGGTTGTTGCCCGGCGCTCAGGGGCATGGCCGCGTCCGGGCCCTGCGCGGCCAGCGTCAGCAGCGCCGCCAGGTCGGCTGCCTCCTCGGCCGGCAGCTGCGCTGCCTGCAGGTGCAGGTCCAGCTCGGGCACGCTCAGCACCCCGTCGGCGCCGACGTGCAGCTGCCACCGGGTGGCGCCGGCATGCTCGGTGTCGGCGGCTAGCACGACCGCCACCGCGGTCCGGGACCGCTGCGCCCGAACGTCGGCCAGCAGGGCGGCCAGCCCGGCCGTGCCCGTCGCCGGCTGCTGCCCGGGGGCGACGAGCAGTACGTGCGGAGACCAGCCGTCGCCGACCAGCTGCGGCCGCAGCCGGCCGTCCAGGACACTGGTGTCGGTCTGCGTGAGGACCTGCCGGGTCTCGGCGATCGTTGCCCGGGCGTCCCGGGTGGCCTGCGCGAGGTCGGACTGGTGCAGCACCCGCGCCGGGTTCAGGCCCGCGAGCTCCGGCCCGAAACCGACCAGGGTCACCAGGAGCTGGTCTGACCAGGCGTTGTGGGCCAGCTCGGCGGCCAGGTAGCGCGCCAGGTTTTCACAGCCGGCCTGGTCCCCGGTCAGCGACAGCGCCCCGACCCGCTCCAGGTCCAGCAGCCAGTGGTCGCCGTCCGGGCCTTGACCCACCGTCGCCAGCGTCGGATAGGGCGCCGAGACGTCAGCGTCCGCATCCACCGCAAGCTCGTCATCGCGCCGCAGCGACCAACGCTGACCGCTTGCGTCGCTCCGCCACGGCGCCGGGGCCGCAGGGGCCGCCGTGGTCAGCACCAGCTCGAGCACGTCGGCGTCCAACCGGACCGCGACAACATCCGGCAGGGTCGCCGCCGGGTCGGCCGCCACCGTCTGCGCCAGACTGCGCAAGGCAGCGCTCAGCCACGCCACGTCCGGCGCGCCGGACGCGCCACGCGCCAGCAACGCCTTCTCCATCGGCGCGATCGCGGCCGGGGTCGCCGCGATGGTGCGCCCGAGCGCGCGGTCGCGGAACTGCCGCCGTCGCAGCCGGAGAAGCCCTTCCAGGGTCACGGCCGCGAGCAGCACACCGCTACCGGTGAACGCCACCTGCCGCGGCCAGTTCGACCCGTCTGACGCCGTCGACACGTCCCCGTCGGTTGCGGCCGGCGGTGCCGGAGCCGGCTGCTGGGACGCGCTCGGGGCGCTCGGGGCGCTCGGGACAACAGGGTCTGCGGCCGGCGGGCCGGCCGAGCCCGGTGCTGTTGTGGCTGCCTGGCTCGAGCTTTCGGTCGGGGCCGGCGCGGCCACGCTCGGTGCGGGAGTTGAGACGGCTGGCGATGGTGGGGGTGCTTCTGCCGGGGCGGGCGCAGGCCCCGTGCTGCCCGGGGCGACGGGCGCCGACGCTTCCGCGGGACTGCCTGGGTTGATGGGCGCCGGCGCTGCTGGCGTCGAGGCGGTCGGCGAGGCGGGCGGGATGCTCAGCCGCCAGCCGGGACGGATCAGGTCCGGGTCGGTGAACCGAGCCCCGGCCGGCTCGTCGCGCCCTGCGTTGGCCTGCCACATCGGCTGCCAGCTTGGCTGCCCGTGCTCGGCGGCGATCCCGGACAGGGTGTCGCCCGGCTCGACCACGACCTCCTGCATCTGCTGCGCCTGCTGCGCATCCCCGGCCGGCCGGGCGCCCCGGGTGCCGCCGGTGGCCGGTTCGGGGACCAGGACGGTCCAGCCGGGCAGCAGCCTGCCCGGCGTACGGAACGTCGCGCCGCCCGGCTGCTGGCGCCCCTCGTTCAGTGCCCAGATCTCATGCCAGCGTTCCCCGCTGCCCAGGCGCGCCTCGGCAATGTCCCACAGCGTCGCCGGGCCGTGACCGGTTGCAGGCACCACGTAGAGGACCGTGCTGACGGCGTCGTCGGCCGGCCGGGCGGACGGGTGAGCGCCGCGGTCCGCCGCTGCGCGCCCGGGTGTCTGCGGGCCGGTGTCCGTCGCGGCCGACCAGTGCGCGCTCGGCATGCTTGTCGCGCTCAGACTCACCACCGGCAGCGACACCGTCGCCGTCGTGGGCGCGGGCAGATTAGCGAGCCCGCCCGCAGGCATGACCGCGCTCGCGGCCGCCGGCCCGAGCAGCAACACCGCGGCCACCAGCGTCCGGGCCAGGTGCTGCTGACCGGACAGCACCCCGGGGATGCGCACCGGCACCCGGATGCCGCGGGCGGCAGCGAACAGCTCAACCAGGGTCGCTAACGCGAACTGCGCCCAGGCAAGCCAGGCGACGCCGGCCAGCAGGCCGATCAGCGCGGTGTCGGTGACGTCACCGGCCGCCAGGTCCCCGAACCCGGCGGTCGGGTTGCCGATCGTGGCGACCAGAGCAGCCGGGACCGCGACCAGCAGCGCGAGCAGGACCGCGAGCGCGCCGGCGGCGCGTAGCCGGGCCATCTCAGCCCCCGTCCTGGGTGACTGCGCCGTGCAGGACGGTGGCGGTCGCGGTGAACGTCCCGGTCACCGAGCCGACGCCGACCGCGGACAGCATCGCCGTCGGCCGGGTGATCGACACCCGCACGGTCACGCTGTCACCGGCCACGTCGACCTCACTGGTGAGCTCACCGGCGGACTGTCCGCCGACCGCACCGGCGGACAGGATCTGCTGCGCCGCGGCCGACGCCGCCCCCGGGTCGATCACCAGGCTGTCCGGGTCAGCGCGACGCAACGAGCCCGGCGACAGCACGTCCGCGCCCGCCCGGGCGGCCTGCTGCGCGAGGTCAGCCGCCCGGCCCCGAGCGGCCAGCGCCGTCCCGCCGTCGATGACCAGCCCGCCCATGCTCAGCATCCCCACGGCCAGGATCGGCATCACGACGGCGACCGACCCGCGCTGCCCGTTCCCGCCAGTGACCCGACAGCGCAGCACGACGGCAGCGCGCAGCGGCCAGGGGGCGCTCATGCCCCGGTCCCGGACAGGTCCCGGTAGGTCTCCAGCGGCGACCGGGAGGACGAGCTCAGCGTCACCGAGCCCGGCAGCCCGGCCAGTGCGAGCCCGGACAGGTCGGCCTGGCAGCTCACGTCGACCTGGACGTACCCGCCGGGCCGGAAGGCGCCAGTGCCGACCGTCACCTGCAGCTGCGCGCACGCCAGCCCGGCCTGGGTCAGGGTGTCGGCGGCTGCCTGCCGGGCGTCGGTCTGCGCCTGGCCGGGGCTGTTGGTCAGCGCTGCCGCCCGCGCGCCGGCCGCGCCCGCCGCCTCGATCAGCTGACGGCCCTGGCTGACCCGGCCAAGCCCGACGACCAGCAGCAGCATGGCCAGCACAAACGGGCTCAGGATCGCCAACTCCAGGGCAGCGAACCCCGCCTCACGGTCGGCGACCCGACCGACCGGCCCACTGTGGCAGGTCGCTCCTGCTGGCCTGTTCATCAGCCGGGCCCGACGAATCGCTCGACCGGACCGCTGGCGCTCTCATCCACGGTCAGGCCCAGCGGGATGATCGACAGCACCCCGGCTGTGACGTGGACCGTCACCGTGTTCGCGGTGCGCTCGACCGTCACCGTCGGTGACAGCAGCAGGTGCGGGGCGATCTGCTTCAGATAGTTCTGAGCGCCGGCCTGCCCGGCGTCGGCGGTGGCGGCGTACCCGCGGGCGGCGCGCAGGCCATCCAGCGCCCCGGCCTGCGCGACGTGCCGGCCGTGCCACAGCAACGCGAACTGCACCACGAACATCAGCAGCAGGATCAGGACCGGGAACACGATGACCGCCTCGAGCACGCTGTAGCCGCCCTCGCGGCTGGCCCGCCCGCCTCGGCGGGCCTGCTGCCGGACTGGCGCAGCCAGCAGCGGCGCCGGTCCGGGCAGGACCGCCGCAGCCGGGCGCAGGATCGGCGTGAAGGGCACGTGAGGGGTTACTGCGTCTGGACGTTGTTCGCGGCGGTCGTGGCTTTGGTAACCAGGATCCCGACGATGATGATCGCGGCGGCGGCGAACAGCGCCACGATGATCACGGTCTGGACGATGTCGCCGCGCTCGCCGTCCTGGCTGCGGCGCAGCCGCAGCTCGTGGGCGCGTACGGACACAAACGCCATCACCATGTGCAGCGGAGTCAGCATTGCGGGTCTCGCTCTCTGTGAAGGACGTGCGACGGGTGTTAACAGGGGTGCGGGAGGGGTCTGCCGGGTTGGGGCTCAGAGGCCGATGACGTTGACGATGGCCGGGTAGATGAGAAAGACCATGAAGCCCAGTCCGACGACGAGCTGGGCCAGGCGCATCGACACGTCCCGCTCGGCCGCCCGGCCCTCGGCGTCGGCGAGCTCGCGGCGGCGCATCGTCGCGGCCCGCGCGGACAGGGTCTGCCGGACCCGGGCGCCGTCGTCCTCGACCAGCCGGATCAGCGAGCCCAGATCGGCGAGTTCGGCGACCCCGATCCGCTCGCCGAGCTCGGTCAGCGCAGCCCACTGGTTGCGGCCGGACCGGGTCGCGCGAAACAGGGTGTCGCGCAGCAGCGCCATCGGCCAGCCGGCCCCGACCTGCGCGGCCCGGGTCAGCGCCTGCGCCGGCGCGGACAGGCACGCCATCTCCAGCGCCACCAGATCCAGGTAGGCGCCCAGCGCCCGCCGAAAATCGGCCCGGCGCAGCCCGGCCTGCTTACGGGCCTCCAGGTCCGGCAGGAAAAAGAAACCCGCCGCGACGAGCGCGGCCAGCGGCAGCGGCGCACCCAGTGGCACGCTGACGTGCAGGATCAGCTGGCCGGCGCTCAGCACGACCAGCGCGAGCAGCAGCCCGGCCGTGGCGGCCACGACCTTGCGGCCCATCACCTCGTCCAGGTCGCGGCCGGTCAGGGCCAGGTCCTGACGCAGGCTGGCGTGCACGAACCCGCGCGCGGCCAGCTCACGGGTGAGCCTGCGGCCCAGCCGCGTCTCGAGCGAGCCGGTCGGGCCGGCGGCCGAAGCCGCCGCGTGGTGGCTGGCGTGCGGGGTCGTGAGCAGACCGCGCGCCCGGGCGTCGAGCTGGCCGAGCTGGACCAGCGGGGAGGGCCGCAGCGGCGCCAGCCGGGTCAGCAGAAACACCAGCACGGCGCCGAGCGCCGCGCCGACCAGCGCCATCGCGATCACGATCGGCGTCCGGCCGCCGGGCCGGCCGGGCGAGCCACGGTTGGCGGCGCGGCCAACGACGCCGCCGCGGCCGGCGACAGCCCCGTCAGGCTCGCGACCACGGCCAGGTCCTGCGGCCCGGGGCGCTGGCCGGGCCGGGCCAGAAACGGCATCACCGGGGCCGAGCCGGACAGCCGGCGCATCCAGGCGAACCCGAACGCGAAGATGCCCAGCACGACCGCGAGCGCGACCTGGCCGGGCGCGCTGTCGTACGGCGTGACGTAGCTGCCGCCGAACGCGGCGAGAAACACCGCGAACACGACGGTCAGCGCGACCACGACCTGCACCCCCCGGCGCAGGCCCTGCCGGCCGGCGGAGACCTTGCGGCGCATGTCCAGCTCCTCACGGGCCGCGACCGACAGGGCGCTCAGCACCTCACCCAGACCGCGACCGCGGCGCTGCGCGGAAAGGATCAACGCCGCGAGCACCAGGTCCGCGGAGGCGTCATCCAGCCAGGACGCCATGCTCAGCAGCGCCTTGTCGACCGGCACCCGGGCGCGGAGCTGACCGACCAGGCGGATCAGCGCGGGCCGGATCAGCGGCGGCGCGTTCTGCGCGCTCACCGGGATCGCTTGCTCCAGGCTGGTGTTGGCCCCGACCGTGTCACGCAAAGACTCGGTCCACACCACCAGCGCCTCGAGCCGGTCAATCTGGAGCTGCTCGTGGCGGCCGCCGCCGAACAGCGCCGGCCACGCACAGACCAGCAGGCCCAGGCCCAGCGCCGCGACCGGCCAGCCGGTCAGCAGCTGCACACCGACCGCGGTCACCACCCCGCCGGCCAGACGAGCCGAGCGCGCCGGGTCGCGCAGCACCGCGCCCGCCCGGGCCAACGCGCCCGGCGGCCGCGACGGGTCCACCGGCACCCCCCGCACAGCGAAGATCAGCAGCAGCACCGCCGCGCCCAGGCCGCCGGACAGCGACGCCGCGAGCAGCACCCCCAGGCCGGGCAGCACGGCTACCGCCCCGCCTGCGGCCAGCTCGAGGCCACCCAGGCGGTGTCGTCATACCCGGCGTCTTCGAGCTCCTCGCGGCGCCTGATCTGCACCTCAGGGTCGCGCACGGCCCGGCCGTCGACCGGCGAGGCCGCGAACAGCGTGCTGGTCGCGACGCCGGTCTCGCCCAGGCCGGTCACCTCCAGCACCTCGGTGACCGTGCGCACGCCGCCCAGCCGGCGGTTCTTGCGCAGGAACACGATCACGTCGACGGCCCCGGCGATCAGCCCGTGCATCGCCGCGCCGTCCAGGCCGTTGTGCTGCGCGCCGTAGTTCGCGAGCTTGGCGAGCACGTCCCGGGCCGAGCGGGCGTGGATGGTGCACAGCGAACCGTCGTTGCCCTGGCTCATCGCGGTGAGTGCCGTGACGACCTCCGGCCCGAGAATCTCCCCGACGATCACCCGGGACGGGTTCTGCCGACGGCTGCGGCGCACCAGCGCGTCCAGGCTGATCCCGCCCTGGTTCTCCGTGTCGGGCAGCACCTGCTCCCACTCCACGGTGTTCGGGTGCAGCTGCGGGTGCCGGCGCAGCCCGAGCTCCATCGACTGCTCGATCACGATCAGCCGCTCGGCCGGTGGCACGCAGTTGATCGCCGCGCGCAGCAGCGTGGTCTTGCCGGCACTCGTCGCCCCGGCGACCATGATGTTGAGCCGGGCCAGGACCGCCGCGTGCAGAAACGCCGCCACGTGCTCATCCAGCGTGCCGAGAGCGACCAGCTCGGACAGGAAGATCTGCGGGTAGCGGTTGCGGCGGATCGACACCGACGGCCGCTCGCCCGCCGTGATGATCGCCGACAGCCGGGAGCCGTCGTGCAGCCGCAGGTCCAGCTGCGGGCTCGCGGTCGAGAACGGCCGAGGGTTAACCCCGGCATACGCCGCCAAGTTCTGGATCATGTCCACGAGGTCGGCGTCGGTCGGCGCGACCGGCCGGCCCCGGACCTGGCCGCGCACATCGGCGTAGGTCACCCACACCTCGTCGCAGCCGTTGATGTCGATGTCCTCGACCTGCGGGTCGTTCAGCAGCTCGGTGAGCTCCCCGGCCTGATACATGCTGGCAAAGACCGCACCTGCTAGCCGCTGGTCGAAGCTGGCGTCCGGCAGGTCCCGGCCGAAGGCCAGCTCACGCTGCATGTGCGCCTTGACCGAGCCGTCGATCAGGCTCAGCGCCAGCTGCTCCTCATCCACCGCCAGCAGGTCCGCAGCCCCCGTGGCCTTGCGCCGCTGTTTCTGCGCCGTCAACAGATCCGCGACCTGCTCCTGCAGCAGCCGCACCAGCCCGTAGTCCAGCAGCTCACCGGGCTCACCGCCGTCGGCAACGTCCACGCCGAAACCGTCCACGCCGACACCGCTCGCGCTGGTCATGCCGGCACCTGCCCGAGCCCGGCCGAGCTCGCGATCGGCGTCCCGGCCGGCCCGTGCGCCGCGGCCGGCGCCGGCTCGGCGACCGGTGGCGCACCGACCGGCGGGGGCGCGGCGAGCTCCGGCCAGGCCGTCAGCAGCGTCTGCGCGAGCGCCTGCACCGACCGCATCAGGTCGCTGCGGAGCAGCTTGCGGGTGCACTGCCCGGCCCGCAGCAGCGCCACCGCGCCCGGGTCCTCAGCGAACAGGCCCGCGACCGCCACCGGCGAGCCGGCCGCGGCCAGCAGCTGCCGGACCTGACCGAGCGCGGCCTTGCCCGCCAGGCCGGCCGGGGCCCGGACGGCGACCATCACCGGCGTCCGGTCCCGGCTGCTGTCCCCGACCGTGCCCGCCAGCTCGCTGACCCGGTCCCGTAGGTGATAGAGCCCGGCCAGGTCCGGCCGGGCCAGCACCAGCACCACCGTCGACTCGCGCGCCATCGTCAGCGCGCTCGCGCCCGGCTGCAGCCGGCCCAGGTCCGCGATCACCGTTGCCGGCCAGGCGGCCGCGGCCTGCGCCACCTGCGGCCACAACCGGGCCATCGGCGTGAACGCCTCCGCCGACAGGGCGCCCGGAACCACCGGCACGCCCAGCGAGCTCGGCTGCGCGTAGCGCATCAGCCCGCCGGCCGGAAGCGTGCCGCGGGCGTCCGCCGCCAGCGACAGCACCGACGGCGAAGCGTCCAGCAGCCGGTCGCCGTCGGCGTGCTGCAGCCGAAAGCTCAGGTCCCCGCCCGCGGTGTCGGCCTCGAGCAGCACCCGTTCGCTCGGCCACACCAGCGCCAGCGCGGTCGCGAGCTCGCTCACGCCCGGGGCGCCCTTGTCCGCGCACACCGACACGATCACGACGCGACCTTCACCAGCGCCACCGAACCGGCGCCGCTGGCCGCCGCGACCGCCGTGCTCGCGCCCTCGGCCACCACGACCGTGACCAGCGTCCCGCCGCTGACCGCCGGGTCAGCTCGGCTGGCGAACACGCGCGCGCGTTCGGCCAGCACCGTCCCGGCCACGTCCGTGCTGCCCTTGACCGGCAGCTGGACCACCCGCACCGTGTCGCCCGGGACCAGACCGTCCGCCGGGATCTGCCCCGACCGGACCGCCACCCCGACCTGCGCCTGACCTGCCGCGAGCGAGGGCCCGGAGCTCATCATCGCCCGCTGCAGCAGCGTGTTCGGCAGCAACGTCACCGCGGCGCGCTGACCCACCGCGCTCGACAAGTTCCCGCCGGCCAATGCGACCACCTGACCGCTGACCTTCACCGTCGTCAGGTCCGCCCGGTCGATCACCTGCCCGACCGGCACCTGCCGGACCACCATCACCACCGGCACCTTCGCGCCCGCCGAGTCATACAGATACGCGCCGACCGCGGCCAGACCGATGATCAGCGCGACGGCCAGAGCGACGAACCCGTTGTGCCGCTGACGGGTCGGCAACGCCGCCCCTAGAGCTCCGGGACCCGGCCGGACCGCACCGGCACCCGTCAGCGGCGTGCCGTTCGCCGCCCTGCTGGGCGCGGTCATCGGTTCACCACCTGCGCTTGCAGCACCTGCAAAGGCGCCTTCGTGACCGTCTGCATCATCGGCAACGTGCCTCCTGTCTGACCGCTCCCGGTCCACCTGACCTGCCACACGATCCCGAGACGTGAGATCACCGCGCCGTCCGTCACGTGCGTGTAGCGAAAACCGCAGCCCGACGGCGGCCCGTCATCACCGTCGGCATCCGTCCACGCCCGTCCCGGACCCGGGCACCGCACCGCGTCCTGGCCGTCGCCCGGCTCGAACAGCAGCCCGACCGGGCGGGCCACCACCGTCGCCGACACCGGCCCCACCGACGTCGTCTGCGTCCGCGACGCCCACGACGCCGGGTCCGTCCAGAACCACGTCCACAAGTTCACCCACGTGAACGGGCTGCCCAGGTGGTCATTGGTCTCGGTCGGCGAGCGGTGCACCACCGGCTCCGGCAGCTGCAGACGGGCCAGCGCCTCCTGCGCCAGCTGCGCCGGGGTCACCACATACGCCGGCGCACCCGGCGGCGGCTGACCGTTCCCCACCCACACGATCCCCTGGGTGCCGTCCGAGCAAGACCGGTAGTAGTAACTCCCGTCCGAACCCTCCACATGCCCCGGGTCGTGCAGGCCCGGATAATCCCCGGCATGGCTCGCCGCGTTGCTCGTGTCCACGATGTAGGAACACGTCACGGCAGGACCGCTGCTCGTTGCGCCGCTGGCACCTTGTACGACAGCGTTCTGACTGCCCGGGAGACCCGGCACGAATATGGACGTGTTCACGCCTCCGTAACCGTCGCCAACGACGACCGGGCCGTCTGCATACGCGGCAGGTGCAAGAACGGCAAGACCCAGCAGAGCCGCAAGGCTGGCCGATGCTAAGCCGTTGCGTTGCATGAACCCGCCGCGGCGTAACCGACTGTGGACACGCGCCACAAGCCATCTTGTCCAAGAATCATGGTGACGCGAGCGTAGGAGTTGGTTCGCCCAATAGAAACTTCCACACCTGTTGCAATCTTCTGGCGCCCGTTCTTAGACGTGTCTTGGCAATCAAGTATTGTTGCCTTTCCGTCTGAGATGCTCTCCACTTTCGGCCTCAGCGTGGGTGTACCGAAGTATTGCTCACCGGAGTTCTGCGCGGTCGCTATGGCACCCATAACCTGCGTCAGTTCGGGGTCGACCGCCAACTTCGACATGGCCTCGTACCTGACGTCGTACGGGACTTTGGACAACGGAGTCAGTGAACCGAAGAAGAGCCGATACTGGGAGAGGGCCGCAGCCTCGTCGGCCGCGGTTCCGCTGGGCGAAGAAGAGGTCTTTGGAGGGCCGGAAACGCTTGGCCGTGTCGAGGGAGTCGGTGAGCTGCCCGACGGGCTGGGGGACACAGACGCGGACTCGGCAGGGGAGTTCCGGGGCTCAGGTGCAACGCCTCCGGCAGAACTGCACGCAACCAGAAGCGCGACTCCTAGCACCAATGGGCAGGCACGGTAAGTAATCGATCTAATACGCAAGGTCACCACCGCCTCCTGCTGGCATCCGGAGCAGTCACGTTCACCCCTCCGACCGCGCGTGTCCAGCCCCCGAGCGAACTCGGAGTCAGAAATCGTGGCAGGGCGGGCGCGTGTCTCCCCGTTCACCGAACTACGACGGATAATAACCGTTACAAGGCTGGTCCGCAAGGGCCTGTGCGCGCGGGCTACGAGCCTGCCTCGGACAGGCTGCGGTCGATGGCCCGCTGGACCTCACCGGATGAGACCCCAAGAGCCCCAGCTAGGGCTTCGAGCATGGTCTGCGGGAGCACGCGGCGTCGAAGGCCTTGTTCAAGACGCCGATAGTTCGAGTAGGGCAGGGCCGTGCGCTCGGTAACCTCGTGCAGGCTCAGACCAGCACGCAGGCGCAACGCCAGCAGCGGCGGGTCCGTGGGGTCGCAGTCCAGTAGCCGCAAGGCGTCGACCCCCACGGCGTCGGCGATGGCAAGCAACTGGCGTGGGTGCGGTCGCGAGACGTCGCCGCGCTCCCACTCGCTGACGCGTGTGTTGCTGACTCCGAGGGCCGACGCCAGCTCGACTTGACTGAGCCCGGCCTGCCTGCGAAGCGCGGCCAGCTCGTCACCGCGCAGCCGCGACCCCGCCACCCACCGACCCCTTGCTGCTTATTGACCCGAACCGAGCGAGGCCCAACCGTAGTTGGAGGGGACCGGGCACGTAGGTGATGACGCACGGCGCGTGCACCGAGGATCTACGCGTTGCCCATTAAGTCCCCCCTTCAGCTAGGGGGCCAGCAACGGCGCCACGCTAAAGACCGGAGGGGGGCTTGCCCCGGCCGCGGGTGGCACTCGGACCCCGGATGCACGCCTCAGTCCGCCGAGATCGCTCTTGCAAGACAGCTGGCCGGCGGCGCCCGCGTCGGCTGGTCCCTACATCTAGCCGACGTGGGTCGGACGGCCGGTTGAAAACTCGCGCACGGTCAACCTGGCGGCGCATGTCTGTCCACTTGAACCCTGACGCGACACCTGAGAACCGTGTCGGGAACCTCCCGACGGCTGGCGCGGAAGTCTCCGCGGCAGGCCTGCGCCGAAGCATCACAGTCAGCAGGAGCAACTATGACGAGACAACCGACGATCACGCCAGTACAACCGCTGGAGACGGCGCGGCCGACGATGGACGTGGGTGAGGCAGCGGCCCTGCTGGGGGTCTCCCCCTGGCTCGTCCTTCAGCAGATCGGGCAGGGCAAGCTGCCCCACAAGCGGGTCGGCCGACGCATCGTGATCCCGCGGACGCGTTTCATGGCCTGGCTCGAAGGCATTGAGGGTCCGGGCACCGTTGGGGCGGGGGAGTAGAGAGGCGTGCGACAGGAGCCGGGGGCGAATGTCTACAGACCGGCACCGCGAGCCCGGCGGGCAACGCGTGGCCGGCAGTGCGGCCGGTCACTATGACGAGCAACTCGACGCTGTCTTCGTCGACATAGTCATGTCCACGACGGTCGGCCATCACGACCGGTGGCCGGCTCGCTCACCACGCTGACAGTCTCCTCACCGACGCCGATGGGGCTCCTGGCAGGCCGCCGTCGGCAGGTGAGAAGCGCCGGGGGTGGGCACGAGAGTGGGCACATCGCCGACAGCACGCCGCCATTCGAAACCTTTCCAGACAGTCCTCAAAGACGGTGTGAACTGCGAAAATGCAATCTGAGCCTCGCTGGACCCAACTGGACATTCGTCCCGTGAGCCAACTGTTAATCGCATACGGCATCTCGTCTTTACAGCGGCGGCGCTGCTGGGTGTTTCGCCTTGGCTGGTGCTGCAGCAGATCGGACAGGGCAAGCTTCCCCACAAGCGGGTCGGGCGACGCATCGTGATCCCGCTCGCGCGGTTCATGGCCTGGCTCGACGACAGCGATGGCCCGGACACAGTCGGGGTGGGGGAGTAGGGCCCGTCCGCACGCAGAGCCGCAGGATCATCGCAGTCTTAGCCGGGCGTTGTGGAACCGACGGTCTCGCGACGGAAGGTCAGCAGGCCCGTTAGGAGAAGCCCGGAGGGTCTTGCGTGAAGCTCGGTCTGGCTTGGAGAGCGGAGTTGGTCGCCGTTCCCGACGAGGTGCTTGCGAATGCCGGTCGCGACCACGGCGGCACGGTCGTGCATCAACTCCCGGTCGCGGAGCGCGACGGCCGCGACGTCCTCATGTGCTTCGTGACCGGGTCGGGCGCTGCTTGACAGCGATGCGTGCCGAGAAGCGCCATCAGCCCCATCACCGCCCACTGCTGCTTGGCCGGGGCACTGCAAAGGTGACTGCACCCTGGCGGGTGCGCGCACCTGCGGCCCGCAAGGGCATTGGCCGTAGCGGCGCTTCGGAACGGCACTCGCGCGGCGTAAGTTCACGTTGTGGGCAACGCGTCGGTGCCGGACGGGCAGGCTTCCGAAGCCGCAATCGAAGACCGGACGCAGGGCGTCGTCAGGATGGGACCCTCCAAGGACGGCACGAACGTGTTGGAGATGATCCTCCACTTGAACGAGGGCAACTTTGCTGAGGCGCTGACGGCGTTGCACCAGGTCAAACGCGTCGTCGATAGGCGCGAGACTGACATGCTTCGGGCCAGTTTCGAGGCACTTTCGTCCTCCTTCGCGTTCCACGATCACCTCCTGTCGCGAAGCCTCACCGGATCGCAAAGCATCACCGAGACAGCGATCCCGTCGATCACCGCACAGATCTTTGGATGGGTCAGCAGTGCCAGGCTCTTCTGCGACCATAGTCTTCACTTCCTATCGCATACCTTTGGTGACACGTCGCCGCAGTACGCAAGGTTTGTGCAGGCAACTAATTGGTCGTACGACCACTCAGTTAGTTATCGATTCGTAGATCAACTACGTAATGCCTTTCAGCACGTAGGAGTTCCTCCAATCAGCATTAAGGCTGCAGTGGACCCCGCTACAGGAAAACGCGGGCTAAAGCTGATAGCGAATCGTGAGGATCTGATCAACTATTATAGTTGGAAGAAGATCGTGCGAGACGACCTGTCCGAGATGGGACCGATCGTTGACATCTACAACTTGCTACTTGGTTCGATGGTTCAGTTCGAGTTCCTTGCCGGGCAAGTGCGAGACATACTTCGTGCAGATTCCGTCGCGGCAGTCGTCGTTTTGCAACGCCTCCTGACTGAGGTACCTCAGCCGCATGTACAGCTCTCGATAGGGCGCTTCCGGATGCAAGCGCGGAGCCAGACGCATCAGCAACTAGGCATGGATATTGGCACACTTGACGTAGCTATGGTCGAGACTGTCGCCAAGATGCCCCCCATCCCGGGGCCTCCTGAGGGTGAGTTGCCGTGCATCGGCGATCTCAGCGACGACGCACGCGTTATGGGCGTCTGCGCTCGGGACTCCTCAGTCATTATTAGTGTTCCCGCGAAAGGAGGCGGCGGCTTCATCTCGGCATGTGACCTGCACCAGCGCCAAGCGGCGCGCTGGGCGGTCGGCCGCCTTGGTGCCGCGGGCTGTCTGCACCCGTCCCTTCTGCAGTACATGATCTCAGGTCTCGAAGCCGCCGGGTACAGCTTTCGGCACGTCCCCTCGGCGTTGGCGTTGTTGGGACTTGAACGGACCACCGAACCGCTGCCTCATCTCGGGCTGGATCTCACCAAGAGTGGGTGGAAGGTGTCTCGGCATCCCGAGGTGGTCAAGCGAACGCGTCGCGCGATTGAGGCCCTGGCGTACTGGTCGCGGGAGGGTGGTGGAACGAGCTCATATTTCAGGGAGATCGATCGCCTCATCGAGGACGACGGTTCTGTCGAGCCCTTACTGACAGGTTTGGTCAACCTATCGACGACCTTATTACAGAACGTCGCGATGATGCATGGACAAGCCCCGGAGGTGATTCTTGGCAGCCTGGGCGAGGAACTCGTCGAGGACTCGCCAGCTGAGCGCGGTTAGTGCCGGCAAGTCCGCACAGATACTGTCGGCGGGTACCTTGTTTGTGGCTTTGACTGCGAACACTCGTCGCCCACGAAGCACCACTCCGTATTAGGCCCACGAATATCAACAATCGTACATTTGTCCGCGCTGGCCACACACATGGGGCCAACTCTGGCCGGACGGCAACGCCGCCGTGCGCTCGCACCCGCCCCGCCCTGGACGTCTGCAGCGTGGCGCGTCCAATCAGGTAGGCCGCCCCGGCGCCCGCGTTAGCCCGCCAGCAGGTCAATCCGGGCTAGGGGCAATTAGTGCAGCGCCGAAGTTGTCCCACTCACAGACCTCAAAGCCAAGATTTATGAAGAACGCCTTGCGGGTGACCGGGTCGGAAGACAGATCGAGCGAGCCACCTAGGAAGCTGCACCGCCGGGCGGCGGCTTCGGCGGCATAGTGCGCAACCAGGGCTCGTCCGACGCCCGAGCCTCTGTCGCTTTCCCGCACGTGAACCCTGTCCAGGAAGGCGTGCGGAGCGGACGGCAACGCGAACGAGGCGAAGGCCTCGCCACCGGTGAAGTCGGAGTCGAAGGATCCGGAAAGCATCCCCACGATCTCGTTGGCCCGCCATGCGGCAAACGTCTCGTAGGAACCGTGGCCGCCAGGGCGACGGTGGAGGTATAAAAGGTTCTGCGGAAAGTCCTGGGAAGTCTCAAGCATTCGACATAGCCGAGGGCGGTCGCGCTCCTCGATTGGCTGCACGACGACGGTGTCCATGGCGCCAGTCGACCAGACAAGGACGGGTGCTCGGCGGTCCGTCGTCAAATCGACCAGACCGGCGCAGGTTGGCTGACGTTCCTGCGCTCACTGCTTGCCCGCGGCCTGAGTTGAGCAGACGGCGGCAGTGACCTCGAAACGAGCGTTGGCCGGCAGATCGTCGAGTGGGTTCAGCGCCGCGAAGATGACAATAATGTTGGTTTGCCGTGATCGCACCCGCCCGCGCTGAGCGTCTGCAGCCTTGCAGGTGGACACAAGTGCGTCTATCCGTGTCGCATCCACTGCCGTGCGCTACACCCTAGAGCTGCCCAAGACGGCGTCGCGAAGGCCGACGCACAGCGGCTAAGAACCCTGCGCCGCGCGCATGAGCAGCCGGAGTATGCGGCCTGGGCCGACGTCGGCCGTCCGCGCCCTGATGCGCGCCGTCTAGCGGGGCGTCTTGGGGTTGCCACAGGCCGAGCGTCGCGGCCTCTACCTGCTCAGGCGTCGCGCCTCTGCGGCCATCCCGTGACGCAGGGCGACGACCGCGGACTGCCGCGCCCGGTCGCGGCGCCGCAGGTCGGCCAGGGCTTTGGTGACCGCCCGCCAGTCGTCGTCCCAGTCGCCGAGCCTGCTCGTGCATGCATAGGCCTGCCTGGGGAACCGCAGGACACGTTGCTGCGCCTCTGTCCACGGGGCATGCTCGTCGCCATGGAGACCGGGGAAGACGGTTCAGAGAGCGGCACGGTCCAGCAGGTGCGGACCTGGCTGAGGAAGACCGGCTACTCCGTCGAGTTGCGGACCGCAGCGGCGTTCCAGGCGCAGCGCCTGGCCGTCGAGGCGGCCCGCTACTACCTCGATAGGGACGGCGAGACGTTGAGGGAGATCGACGTGGTCGCGACTGGCTGGCAGACGAAGGGGACGCCAGCGGCGGCCGCGACGCTTGAGGTGGTGCACGTTGTCGAGTGCAAGGGCGCGAGCGGTCATCCGTGGGTGGCCTTCCTCGGGGACAACCGCTTCAGTCGCGATGAGGACGTCCTTGAGACGATGCGGATCGACCGGCGCGGCGGGACCCTGGACCACCGCAACGGCGAGTACACCGTCAACGGGCTCGCGGTAGTGGGCCTACACCACGCTCCGCTGCTTACCTGGACCGACAGGACGGCCTACTCCGTCACCGAGACCGGCGGCAAGCCCGGGCAGTCGTACAACGCCGTGCGACAGGTCCTGTCCGCAGTAGACGGCTACGCCCGGGACATGCCCGACAGGACAGACCGGGAGGTCGTGCGCGTCACGATCCCGATCGTCGTAACGGCCGCGCCCCTGGTGACCTGCCGGCTCGACGAAGACGGCGACGTGGTGCTTGAGGAAGTGGACCGTGTCCTTCTCGCGGGGCGGCTACGCGCGGCTACGCACCTGACCGGCGTCTGGATCGTGCAAGACAGCGCAATCGAAGCGGTTGCCCGCGATGCGCGGAGAGGCGTAGATCGCTTGGTGCTCCGCCGGGACGCCTGAGGCGCATCACACACGAAGGTCGGTGGGACCCGCAGGCGGTGCGGGAATCTCGACGCGGTACGGCGAGACAGTGCCCTCGCCGGTCATGCCTCGTCAGGGCGGGATCTAAGCGCATCGACCCCGCTTCACCAGTTCCGGCCGCCTCGGGTGCATCACGGGGTCGCAGACGCGGGAGCAAGTGGGCGGTACGCCGGCGGCGGGAGCCCCGTCCGCCCGACCTTCGTCCACTAAGCCCCGACTCGGTGCTCGCACCCGCCCCGGTGCAGGCGGGCCGGACAGGCGAGCCATGGCCGGCAGATCGTTCGGGGATAGCCGCGACGGGGGCGCCATTTTGCCCGAGGCTTGGTCGTGGGACGGGATCGGAACCCCTGGCCAGGGCGAGCCGTCATCGACCGGTGAGCTCCTCGAGCAGCAAGGCCGGGAGTGCGCGATCGGCGTCGACGAGACGGACTGCGTCGGGCATCTCACGGTCTGCGCCGCGCCAAGCCAGCCGCAGACCCGCCCGCTCGGCAGTACGGGCCGAGGCGACATTGTGCCGAGCTAGTTACGCGGACGGCACGCCCGTCCGTCATCAGACCGACCAGGATGATCGTTCCCCAGGCACACTCGATGGCGGGGACATGCGCCTGCGTCCGGTCGCCGGCGCTGACCGTTGGGTGAAGCCGTTGGACCCGTCTGGCGATGTCGTTACGTGTAGCGGCCGGTCGGGTCCGGTGCTGAATGTTGGAAGGCTGTTGGAAGTCATCGTTGCGGCGGGTTGCCGTTGGTTGGAGACCGTCCCTGACCTGGGCTTTTCGACGTGCCCCCGGCAGGATTCGCACCTGCGCCTGCGCCTGCGCCTCCGGAGCGCTGTCTCAGAGAGATTGACATCTGGCCACCGACTGTGGGTGGTCACAACGACGAGGCCCGTCGTGTCTTCGCTCTGACTCGGTCGAGGGCTTCTAGGGCGGTGTCGTCGGCGTCGGGCAGGGTGTGGAGGTAGCGCTCGGTTGTGGCGATACTCGCGTGACCGAGCCGTTCCTTGACGACTTGCAGGTCTGCGCCTCCGGCCAGCAGCCAGCTTGCGTGCGCGTGACGAAGATCGTGGATGCGGAGCGGGAGCTGCAGGCCAGCGGCGGCGACTGCGGGTCGCCAGATCTTGCGGGTGAACCAGTCGCGGGGCAGATGACCGTCGGTGTCGAGCTGCCGGACGCCCCGGGGGTTGTCTTTGCCCTGTTCACGCCGGTCGGCTCGGTAGTCCGCGATGGCCCGACGACATGTCGAGCACCGGCATCGACCGGCGGTGTAGGCCGACAAAGTGCCATGCACGTACTGGCGGCCGTCGCGGTTCGGCTCGGTTAAACCGGGGTCGGCCTCGGCCACAATGTGCAGCATGGGCTTGACGCGGTCGGGTCGGACGCCGGGTGCAGTGAACAGAAGGTCGCCACTGGCCAAGCCGTAGGCGGCCTGATGCCGCTCGAGGGCTTCGACGAGGTCGCCGCTGAGCCTCAATCGTCGAGCCGAGCGACTCTTGGGGTATGGCTTGACGTGGAACCGCCCCCCGGTGGGGTGAAACTTCGGGTCGATCTGGACGACGGCTCGGGTGACGGTCAGGATCCGGCTGGGGCCGTCCACGTCTAGCCCCCGCAGTTCGGTGAGCTCTCCCCACCGCAGACCGGAGTCGATGGCGGTCTCGACGAGCAGCCTGAGCTGTCCGTCGGGGATCGCGGCGTAAATTGCCTCGAACTGTTCGGGGGTGATGATCCGGTATGCCCTCACCGGGACGGTGGGGGTCTTGACCCCGCGGCAGGGGTGCAGCAGCGTCACCTGGTCGTTCAGCGCCGTGGTGAAGACGGCGCTGAGCACGATCTTGTTATGGCGGACGGTCGCGGGGGAGACGCCCGCCGCGGACAGGCTGGTGACCCACTCGCGGACGTGGCCCGGCAACACGTCGATCATCCGCATCGGGCCGAACGTGGGCATCAGGTGCTTGTCGATGGAGTATCGGTAGCCCTCGCGAGTGCTGGGCTCCAGCACGTGGTTCGGGAACCACACCTCGTTGACGTAGCGGCGGAACGTCGACTTCCCGACGTCGGCGGCGCCCAGCTTGCCCTGAGCGAGAAGCAGCTCCGCCTGCATCCACGCCCTGTCGGCGTCGCGCTTGGTGGGGAACGTGCCGGCCGTGCGCTCAGCCCCCCGCGCGTCCCGGTAGGCCGCGGTGTAGCGCGGCTTGCCGTTGCCCGCCGTTCGCTTCTTCGCCCAGCCCATGTCCCCGCCTCTTGTCCGCAGCATGTCCGCAACCGGAACCTCGCCGTGCCACTCTCTGCCGTACTGGACCGAGCTAGACATGGCGTCTGACCTGCGTCTTTGCTTAGCGTACCGCCTGGGGCCGCCCCCCGTATAGCCGCTCATAACCCAGAGGTCGCAGGTTCAAATCCTGCCCCCGCTACAGATGAACGGCCAGGTCAGAGGCCCTGTCGCCAGAGATGGCGTTGGGGCCCTCTGCGTTCCTGGGTGCAGGTTGTCCGCGCAGTCCCGGGTGGTTGCGTCTACGGCGAAACTGGCTGGCGGCCGTTGAGCGAGCGGGTCACCGTGGCGTACAGCCACATGCTCAACGTTCCAGACTCGTCACCGAGCGTGGGATCTTCGCGAGCTAGGTACGGGACGACAGCCGCCGGAGATCGTGCGCGGGACGACCGATCGCGCGGTCGACCGCCCCAGGGGATGGCTGAGGCGCTCGCAGCCGTCGCAGCTGAGGACGGTGGACACCGAGCGGGGCAAGGTCAAGGGTGGGGTTATGCGGCTGCATCCCAGGCTTCACGACATGTCAGCAACTTTTCGTTGGGCGTTCCTCGGTGTGGTGATCCTGGGATGCGCGGGGGCGGCTGTCGGCCTCGTCCTCGGGATGTCCTCGAATCGGCCGACTGCTGCCTTCGCGGTGGTCGAGCTAGGCGCCCCCGCCGGTTTGCTCGGGGCGCTCCTCGGCGTCGCCGCCGCCAAGATGATCGACGCTACGAGGTACAAGATGGGCGGCCGCGACGGGCGGCACACTCCAGGCCGCCAGGATTCTGCTTAGGGGATCGGCTGCGGGACGAGTCGCTGTAGTCAAGAACGAGCGCCGGGCCGGCTGTGCGCTCGCGGGCGACCTTCGGCCGGAGCAGCATGGCGTGGATCGCGGCGGGTGCAGCTTCTGGATGAGCACGACGACCCCCAGCTGGCGCCCGGTGGTCTCAGCCTCGATCACGAGCACGCGGTCGTCGCCCCGTCGTACGCGGCGCAGGGAATCGTGACTGCCAACCGTTGTGCGGCCGCGCCGCCCTCTTCAGCTCAGTCGTACACGGCGACATCGGTCGAGGGGGCGAGCAGCCGTTGCAGCTCGGCGACGTGTCCGGCGAGCGCGAACCGGCCGAAGGGGGTGAGCGACAACCAGGTCCGTTGCCGCGACGCGACGACGGCTTTGCCGATCCGTACGTAGCCGCCCTCGCTGAGCACCTTGACGTGCTTGCTGAGCACGGAGTCGCTGACCCCGAGCTCGTCGCGCAAGGTGGAGAACTCGGCGGACTCCACGGCCGCCAGCATCGCGCAGACCTGCAGCCGCTGTGGCGCGTGCACCACCGCATCGAAGCGTGGGACGGTCACGCAGCGGCGGCCGAGGGCACGGCGGGGCGCCGCTCGATCCGGCGCTCGTGGACGACGTGGTAGCTGCCCAGGACGACTCCCACGACCGCCGCCGCGCCCCGCAGACCCGCAGCACGATCGAGCCACAGCGCGAGCACGAACAGCAGCAGGACCAGGGCGGCTTCGCCAGCCAGGGACGGCCAGCGCCGGCCCTCGATGTGCCAGGTGTTGGCCTTCACCCCGGTGAGCCGCCGAGACCAGGCAGACGACCCGATGTACGCGGCCGCGGCGAGAGGCACCACGACCTGGATGACCGGGCCGCGCAGCGAGAAAGCAGCCAGGCCCGCAGCGAGCGTGGCGCCCTGCATCGGCAGGAACCACCACGGGGTCATGAGGCGGCGGGCCGCCGCTGACCGCCCGGCCGCCACCTCATCCAACCCGGCACGAGCGGTCGACACGGACAACCTGCCGTCGCTTTCCTTGATGGAAAGCGTAAAGGTCACTCGCCGTAGTGGTAAGTGACCTGGCTGAGCTCGTCGATACGATGTTGCATGCGTGTGCATCCGTCGACCCCGCCAGTTGCTTTCTACCTGCTGGCCGCTGGCGTGGCTCTTGGGGTGTTGGCGCTGGTGCTGGCCCTGTCGGACGCCCGCCTGGGTCTGCTGTTCTTGACGCTGGGTGCGAGTCTTGGCCTGTTGTTCGCGACGAACCTCATGGTGGCTGGCGGTCGTCGGCAGTGGGATCGGCGGAAGCGATAGCTGCCGGTGGGGCGCACCTGCCCAGCATCTCAACACCCGCCCCGGAGCGTGACGACGTCAAGACGGCGCTGCAGGACCGGGTCGCGGGCCAGTCGTTTCTCCTGGGACGGACATGGCCGCGTTCGTCACGTCATCCCGCTCAGCGGCCGCCGTCGGCCAGGGTGACCTGGAAAGTCTGGCTCTTGCCGCCCCGCTCGACGGCGACCGGGACGGTCTGTCCCACGTCCAGCGTCCGCAGCTCGCCGAGGACGTCCTCGACGCTCCCGACCTGCTTGCCGCCGACCGAGGTGATGAGGTCGCCGGGCTGCAGACCGGCCTTGTCGGCTGGCCCGCCCGGCACGACCTGCAGCACCAACGCGCCCGTCGCGCTCTGCAGCCTGAACTGCTGCGCCAGCTGGGGAGTGACCCGCCCCACCCCGATGCCCAGGCTCGGGTGCTTGACCTTGCCGGTCGCGAGCAGCTGGTCGACGCTGTTCACCACGGTGCCGGTCGGGATCGAGAATCCGATCGACACGGCGCCGGTCGAGGGCGGGAGATAGGCGTCGTTGATCCCGACGACCTCGCCGGCGCCGTTGACGAGCGCGCCACCGGAGTTGCCGGGAGAGATGGCCGCGTCGGTCTGGATCAGGTCGACGAGCGCCGCCCCCTGCTGCGCCGAACCAGGAACCGCCCGTCCGAGCCCGGAGATGATCCCGGACGTCACCGTGTTCTCGAAGCCGAGCGGACTGCCCAGGGCGATCGCGAGCGAGCCGACCTCGGGCAGCGCCTGCTGGAACGTGGCCGCCGGCAACCCCGTCCGGTCGGCCTTCACGACGGCGATGTCGGTCGCGGTGTCGCTCGCGATGACCCTGCCGGACGTACGACGACCGTCGGCGAAGGCCACCTGCACGGTCTGCGACGTGCCGACGACGTGTGCGTTGGTGACGATCGTGCCGTCGGCCTTGTAGACGACACCGCTGCCCAGACCCTTGCTGGTGAAGATGGTCACGACCGACGGCTCGACGTCCCGGACGATCTGCGGGATGTCAGGGACGCCTGAGCCCGACCCCGCCGTGACGGTGGCCGGCGCCGCAGACGACCCGGACGACGCGGCAGGGCTGGCGGTAGACAGGACCGGCTTGGCCGCGGGCGGGGAGCCCCCACTGCTGGAGCACCCGGCGAGCACGAGCACTGCCGGCAGGAGCACGGCGGGCAGAAGGCCGGCGTGCGCGCGGGAGAACGAGGACTGACTCATGGCTGTCGACTACCCCGGTGGTCCCCACCCCACCCGATCACTGCGGCCGCTCAGCCGCCGAGCATCCCACCCAGCTTGTTGCCCAGGCCGCCGGGCAGCTTGTCGCCGAACTTGGCGATCAGGACCTGCGGGTCGACGCCGTACTTCTGCAGAAGCCCGGCGTCCTTCTCGCTGTCGACCTTGTCGGGCAGCTCCTGGTCGGCCTGCTGGACCTGGTCGTCGTTGCCGTGCTGCTTGATGAGGTCCATGATCATGCTCTTGTCGAACTGCATGCTGTGCTCCTTCGGTCAGAGTGGTTGACGTAGGAACGGTCCCCGCAGTCGGCGATCACGAACCGCGTTGGCGGCTCGGGAGCTCGTCACGAGGCGCGCGGGGGACACCGGCCCCAGGATGGGCGGGTGAGCCTGCTGCCCTCCCCGCCCACCGGTCCTGAGTCGGCGACCGCCTGGGTCACCGAGCACCTCGGCCACCTCAGCCGTGACCTCCCGCACTCCTCGCCGCGGTTCCGGGGAGGGCAGGCGGCGGCCGACGCGGCGCTGGCCTCGATGGACCTGACCGGCTACGCGCGCAGCCGGAACCAGGTCCTGCCTGAGAGCGCTCGCGGCGCCTCGCAGATGTCGCCCTACCTCCGGCACGGGCTGCTGACCCTGCCGCAGCTGTGGCAGGCCGCGGGCGCCGCGCCGGCCCCGGACGCGAAGAAGTACCGCGACGAGCTGCTGTGGCAGGAGTACGCCCGGCACCTGTACGCGCGGCTCGGCAAGGAGCTCGGCCGGTCGCTGCGCACCGAGCCGCGAATCAGCTCGCACGACGATCCGTGGGACCGCGAGATGGCGTGCATGGACACCTGCGTCGACGACCTGCTGACCGACGGCTGGCTCGTCAACCAGACCCGGATGTGGTTGGCGTCGCAGTGGACCGTGCGCGGCGGCCGGGACTGGCGCGAGGGGGAGGACCGCTTCTACGTCCATCTGCTCGACGGCTCCCGGGCTGCCAACCGGCTCGGCTGGCAGTGGACGACGGGCGCTGGCTCGGGCAAGCCGTACGGGTTCAGCCGCTGGCAGGTCGAGAAGCGCGCGCCTGCGCTGTGTCGCGGCTGCGCGCTGAAGGACGCGTGCCCGGTGCAGGACTGGCCGGACGCCGAGCCCGGTCCCTCGGTCGAGCCCCCGGCCGGGCTCGGCGGTGGCCCCACCGACGCCGGCCCCGCCGAGGTGCTGCAGACCGGTGAGCCGGAGGCGGTGTGGCTCACCGGGGAGTCGCTGGGGGCCGACGACCCGGCGCTGCTGGCGCACCCGGACCTGCCGTGCGTCTTCATCTTCGACGAGCCGCTGCTCGCCAGGCTCCGGCTGTCCGGCAAACGGCTCGTCTTCATCGCCGAGACGCTTGCCGAGCTGGACTGCGAGGTGCGCCTCGGGGATCCGGTCACCGAGCTGGCCGGCCGCAGCCTGGCTGTCACCTGGACCTTTGTCCCAGGGTTCAAGCGTCGCAGCGTAAAGATGGACCTGGCGGCGCTGCACCCGTGGCCCTGGTTGCGCCGGCCGGGGTCGGGGTCCTTGCGCTCCTACTCCGCCTGGAGCAGGTCGCGGTAGTCCTCGTGCCGGTCGATCCAGCCGGCGACGAACGAGCACTGCGGCACGACCGTCTCGCCGCGCTCCCGGGCGTCGTCCAGAGCGGCACGGACGAGCGCGCCGCCGATGCCCGTCCCCTCGTACGCGTCCTCGACCTGGGTGTGCGTGAAGGTCACGGACCCGGGGGCACGGCGATACTCGGCGATCCCGGCCGTGGTGCCGTCGACCGTCGCGACGTAGGCCTGCTGCGTCGGGTCGTCCGTGACGACCGGCGTCGCGCTCATACCGCGATCCGCAGGACGAGCACGACAAGTGCGAGGGTCCCGACCACGGCCGCCGGCGCGTAGACGGGAGGCTCGTCCTTGGCCCGCGCATGAAACGCGAGGGCGCCGAACATGAGCAGGAACACCCCGAGCGCCGCGAGCACACCGACGGTCTCGACGGCGAGACCCACCAGCAGGCCCAGGGCAGCGAGCAACTCGAGGCCGCCGATCCTCTGGTAGGCCTGCAGGGAGAAGCCGAGGTGCGTCGCGGAATGCTTCATCTGAGGGACGGCCGCGAGCTTCGCACCCCCGGCCACAGCGACAGCGGCGGCGAGCAGCACGGACAGCACGACCAGGACGACGAACACGGGAGGACCTCTCGGGCGGGGGGTCCCCACGCTACGGCGACGGTGCAGACTGGGTTGGTGACCCGTGCGCAGAGGCTGCACCACCTGGCCCGTCGTCGTCCCGGTCGGCTCGGCACGGTGCTGCTGCCGCTCACCTGGGTGGTGCTCGGCCTGGGGATGGTCGCGTACGTGGTGCTCGTGATGCTCCTGGCCTTCGCCGCGGTCGTCGTCGCGACCCTGCGGCTGGTGCTCACGCCGCTGCTGACGCAGCTTTTCCGGCTGCCTGGCCTGCGTCAGGTGCGTGACCGTCGTCGGATGCACGCCTACGCGCGCGGCGGCGTAGCCGAGCTCGAGACGCGCCTGCAGCAGCCGTCACGCCTGTAGAGACTCTGCGCACAGCGGTCAACGTCCGCGCCTCCGGGGACGTCTCCCCGCTAGTCGATCAAGGAGCCGACATGACCCTTCCCCGTACGAGGACCGCGTTGGTCCCTGCCCTGGCCGTCCTGGCCGCACTGTCGTCGTGCTCGTCCTCGGGGCCTGAGACGAGCCCACCGGTGGCGACCAGCACTGTTCCTGCTGCCCCGCCGACCGGTGCTCCCCCCACGGGCGCCGCCCCGACCAGCACGCCGACGGCTTCGTCCTCGGTGTCGCCAGGCGCCTCGGCCCCGACGTCCGCCCCGGCGAGCCCCGCCCCTGGTGCGACGGCCCAGGGCGGGAAGAGCCAGGCCCCGACGGCCTCCGGGCCGCAGCCCTGTCGCACCCAGGACCTGACGATCACCGAGGGCGGCGGCAGCGGCGGCGCAGCCGGCTCGGTCTACACGGCGGTGCGGTTCGTCAACAAGGGCGCCGCCGCCTGCACGCTGAGCGGTCACCCCGGCGTCTCCTTCGTCGGCGGGGCGGACGGCCACCAGGTCGGTGCTGCGGCCGACCGCGGGTCCGAGGAGCCGATCGGCCGGGTCGTGCTGAAGCCCGGCGGCCAGGCGCACGCGACGTTGCGAATCACCCAGCAGGGCGTTTACAGCGACGCCGACTGCGGCCCCGAGCCCGCGCGCGGGCTGCGGGTGTACCCGCCGGACCAGACCGCCTCGGCCTTCGTCGCCTTCACGGGCGGTGGCCAGGTCGCCTGTTCCAAGACCTCGGTGTCGTTGCTGACGGTGGAGCCGGTGACGCCGGGTCCGCCGACCCGCTGACACCGGAACGACTCCTGCGACGGCGATAGCCTGACCGGATGACCACGGCGACGAGCACCCACGGGCGGCCCGCCGTCGAGGCGGCGCGACGCCGCACGTTCGCGGTCATCAGCCACCCTGACGCGGGCAAGTCGACGCTTACGGAGGCGCTCGCGTTGCACGCCCGCGTCATCCAGCAGGCCGGCGCCGTCCACGGCAAGGCCGGGCGCAAGGCCACCGTGTCCGACTGGATGGACATGGAGAAGGCCCGAGGCATCTCGATCAGCTCGGCGGCGCTGCAGTTCGGCTACGAGAACACGGTCATCAACCTCGTCGACACCCCGGGCCATGCCGACTTCTCCGAGGACACCTACCGGGTGCTCGCCGCGGTCGACAGCGCCGTGATGCTGCTCGACGCGGCCAAGGGTCTCGAGCCGCAGACGATGAAGCTGTTCGACGTCTGCCGCCACCGCGGGATCCCGGTCCTCACCGTCGTCAACAAGTGGGACCGTCCCGGTCTCGAACCGCTGCAGCTGATGGACGAGATCCGCGACCGCACCGGGCTCGAGCCCACCCCACTCACCTGGCCGGTCGGGATCGCCGGTGACTTCCGCGGCGTGCTGGAGCGCAGCAGCGGCGACTTCCTGCGCTTCACCCGTACGGCCGGCGGCGCCACCGTCGCCCCCGAGGAGCGGATGACGCCCGAGGCCGCGGAAGCCCGGGAGGGCGACGCGTGGCGGACCGCGGTCGAGGAGAGCGACCTGCTCACCGCGACCGGTCAGGACCACGACGAGGAGAGCTTTCTCGCCGGGGTCTCGACGCCGGTGCTGTTCGGCTCGGCGGTGCTCAACTTCGGGGTGCACCAGCTGCTGGACGTGCTCGTCTCGCTCGCGCCTCCCGCCGGGCCGCGGACCGACGTGAAGGGCGAGCCGCGGCCGCTCGACGACCCGTTCAGCGCCTTCGTGTTCAAGATCCAGGCCGGGATGGACAGCAACCACCGGGACCGGCTCGCCTACGTCCGGGTGTGCTCGGGCGTCTTCGAGCGCGGCACCGTCGTCACGCACTCCGCGACCGGGAAGCCGTTCGCGACCAAGTACGCGCAGCAGGTTTTCGGGCGTGACCGCGAGACCGTCGACGTCGCCTACCCCGGCGACGTGGTCGGGCTGGTCAACGCGACCGCGCTGCGGGTGGGCGACTCGCTCTACGTCGACGAGCCGGTGACGTTCCCGGAGATCCCCAGCTTCGCGCCGGAGCACTTCGTGGTGTGCCGGGCCGTGGACTCGGGGCGCTACAAGCAGTTCCGGCGGGGGATCGAGCAGCTGGAGCAGGAGGGCACCGTGCAGGTGCTGCGCAGCGACGCCCGCGGTGACCAGGCGCCCGTGCTCGCCGCGGTCGGGCCGATGCAGTTCGAGGTGGCGCAGCACCGGATGAACGGGGAGTTCAACGCCCCCGTACGGCTGGACCCGCTGCCCTACTCGCTGGCGCGACTGACCGACCGTGAGACGGCGAAGATGCTGGTCGGCCAGAGCGGGGTCGAGGTGTTCGAGCGGGGCGACGGCGAGCTGCTGGCGCTGTTCGCCGACAAGTGGCGGCTGTCCCGGGTCGAGCGTGACCTCCCCGACGCGTTCCTGGTCCCCCTGGTCGCCGCCACGTCCTGACCGGTCGCCGACGTCGCCCGCGGGTGCGAAACTTCTCTCATGCGCCGTATGAGCCTGCTCGCTGCCTGTCTGGCCTCGGTCACGCTGACCGCGTGCGCCGCAGGCCCCGGCCCGGCCGGGGAGCCCGCACGGCTCGCCCCGGCCGGCGCGCCCTCCCAGGCAGGGGCCTCCCCCTTGGCCGCGGCACCCGTCACGGTCCTAAAGCCGACGACGGTGGCGGTGCCCGACCGCCTTGCCGCTGCCCCCTTCGACGTGCCGCGCCGCCTGATGGCCCCCGCGGGCTGGCACGTCTCGGTCTACGCCCGCGTCCAGGGGGCACGGCAGCTGGCGTTCGGTCCGGACGGCCGACTGCTCGTGTCGCAGCCCGGGGCCGGCCGGGTGGTCGCACTGACCCGGGGCGCGGACGGCGTGACCAGCTCCGAGGTGCTGCTCGAGGGGCTGCGTCAGCCGCACGGGCTGGCGTTCGCCGGCGCGACCCTGTTTGTCGCCGAGTCGAACCGGGTGGACGCCTACAACTACACGGGCGGTCGGGCGACCGGACGCGCCACCGTCGTGGACGGGCTGCCGGACGGGAGCACCCCGGAGCTGCGGGGCGCGTACGCCCACGCCCTCAAGTCCGTGGCGGTAGGGGCTGACGGCGCGCTCTACGTCTCGGTGGGGAGCACCGGCAACACGTCGGCGCAGGACCGAGACGCCTCCCCGGAGCGGGCCGTGGTGCTCCGGGTGCCGGCGGGCACCCTTGGGCTCGAGGCCCGCGACGCCGAGGTGTTTGCCCGCGGCGTGCGCAACGGCACGGCGCTCGCCGTCGCCCCGGACGGTCAGGTGTGGGCGGCGGTCAACAACCGCGACAACATCGCTTACCCCTTCCGCCGTGCCTACGACGCCACCGCCGACGGCGCGGGCCGGGACGACGTCGGCACGGTGATCCCGGACTACGTCGACGACCACCCGATGGAGCCCTTCGCGCGGCTGACCGCCGGCCGCGACCTGGGGTGGCCCTACTGCAACCCCGACCCGGACGTCGACCCCGGGGTCAAGGGCAGCGCGCTGTCCTACGCCCGCCCGCCCTTCGTCCGGGACGCCCAGCAGAACCCGGACGGGGGGCGGTTGGACTGCTCGGCGCTGCCCCGCATCGAGCAGGGTCTGCCGGCACACTCCGCGCCGCTCGGGCTGTCGTTCGCGGACGTGCCCGGCTACGGGACGGGGGCGCTGGTGGGCGTTCACGGGTCGTGGAACCGGAAGCCTCCGCGCGCGCCGAACGTGTCCTTCTTCGGCTACGCGGGCGGCACGATGAGCGGGCAGCAGGTGCTGCTGAGCGGCTGGCAGAGCGCGGACGGCGCCCGCTGGGGGCGGCCGGTGGCCGCGCTGATGGGCCCGGACGGCGTCCTCTACGTCTCTGACGACGCGTCCGGGACGATCTACCGGGTGACCCCGGCCGTCTGACCGAGGCCGGCGCGACGGCGGCTCCTACCTGGCCTGATCGCCGCTATCGTGCACGGATGGACGGACCTCTGCTCGGCCCGCAGGTCTGAGCGCAGGTGAACGCCCAGCTCAACCTGTCGGTGCTGCTGGGCTGTCTCGTCCTGCTGGTCGCGGTCCTGGCCGTGCGGGTCGCCAGCCGTACGGGCCTTCCGGTGCTGCTGCTCTACCTGGCGCTCGGGCTCGTGGTTGGCAGCGGCGGGATCGGCGTCGACTTCCAGGACTACGGCCTCACCGCCGACCTGGGCCTGCTGGCGCTGGCCTTGATCCTGGCCGAGGGCGGGCTGACCACCCGGTGGGCGGCCGTGCGCCCGGTGCTGCCGTTCGCCGGCGTGCTCGCGACCCTCGGGGTCGCTGTCTCGGTCGGGGTGGTGACCGGGGTGACCCTGCTGCTGCTCGACGTCAACCTTCGCACCGCCGTGATCCTCGGGAGCATCGTCTCCTCGACCGACGCCGCAGCCGTTTTCTCGGTTCTACGAAAACTTCAGCTGAGCGAGCGGGTCAAGAGCGCGCTCGAGGTCGAGTCCGGGCTCAACGACGCGCCTGTCGTCGTCCTTGTCGTGCTCGCCAGCTCGGACGCCTGGGGCCACGACAGCCTCGCGCTGATCGCCTTCGAGATCGTGTCGGAGCTGGTCCTGGGGGTGGTGGTCGGCGTCGTGGTCGGGTGGCTCGGGGCGCAGCTGCTCGCCCGGGCTGCGCTCGGGACCGCGGGGCTCTACCCGATCGCCACGGTGGGCCTGGCGCTGCTCGCCTACAGCACCGCGACGGCCGTCCACGGCAGTGGCTTTCTCGCCGTCTACCTGGCCGGGCTGGTGCTCGGGAACGCCCGGCTGCCGCACCGGCGCGCCGTGATCGGCTTCGCCGGGTCGGTCGCGCTGCTCGCCGAGGCGGGGCTGTTCGTGCTGCTCGGGCTGCTCGTCTCGCCGGACCGGCTCACCAGCGCGCTGCTCGACGCGCTCGTGGTCGGCGCAGCCGCGACGTTCCTGGCCCGACCGCTCGCCGTCGCCGTCTCCGCGCTGGCGATGCGGGTGACGGGTCAACGCTGGTCCTGGCGCGAGCAGGTGTTCCTGTCCTGGGCCGGGCTGCGGGGCGCCGTACCGATCGTCGTGGCGACGGTCCCGGTGACCCAGGGGGTCCCGGGGGGCGCGAGGGTGCTCGACGTCGTGTTCGTGCTCGTCGTCGTCTACACGCTGGTCCAGGCGCCGACGCTGCCGTTCCTGGGGCGACGGCTGCAGCTCGTCGACACCTCCACCCCGTACGACCTGGAGGTGGAGGCGGCGCCGCTGGAGGACATGGGCGCCGACCTGCTGCAGCTGTCGGTGCCGCCCGGCTCGCACCTGGCCGGGGTGTACGTCAGCGAGCTGCGCCTGCCGGTCGGCGCGCAGATCACGCTGATCGTCCGAGCCGGTGCCTCGCTCGTCCCGGAGGCGAGCACCCGGCTGTTTCCGGGCGACCAGCTGCTCGTCGTGGCCGCCGGCGGGGTGCGCGAGGCGACCGAGCGGCGGCTGCGGGACGTCTCCAGCGGAGGAAAGCTGGCCCGCTGGTACGGGAGCTGACGGTCGTTGGTCGTGACGACGCCGACACGGCGGTCTCGTGACATCGAGCGGGTCCCCTTGACCACGCGGGGCCCGCCGAGGACCGTGCAGGGCAATCGGACTGATGGGGAGTGCAGATGCTTGACGTGACCTCGGTCCTGTTCGCGCTTCTCGCGATCCTGGCTCTTTTTCTGCTTGTCGTCGCCGCGGTCTACCTCGGCGTCAGGCTTGCCGGGCGCCGTAGCGCTCCCCGTGAGGCCCTCGACCGCACCTGACAGACAGGTGTAACCCGTGCACAGGCCGGGACATCAGCAGCCGTCACCGTGCGACGGTCATGCAGACTGCGGTCCTCGTCGATCTTCCCACGGTTGTGTGCTCGATCATGCATAATCCGTAGGGTGGCCGTCGTCAGCAACCATGATCTGCGCAATCGTGCATCCTCTGGATCGATGGTGCGCGAGCGTCGACGAGCCCTGGGGTTGTCCCAGGCCGAGCTGGCCGAGCTGGCGGGCGTGGCGGTGCGGACCGTGCACGCCGTGGAGACGGACAAGCCGACCCTGCGCCTGGACGCCTTACGGGCCGTGTTGTCCGCGGTCGGCCTGCGACTGGTCGTCGAGCCGAGAACGGCCGGCAAGACGTGAGCTCAGACCTTCGACAGGTCCGGCGCGCCGAGGTGCGGAAGGCCGGTCGCACTGCGGCGACCCTGTCGCGTGACGATGACGGCGGGGTCACCTTCGCGTACCTCCCCTCCTACGACGGGCCGGCGGTGGCGACGAGCTTGCCCCGCGAGGATTGCCAGAGGCGCAGCGGCGGGGCCGTACCCCCGTTCTTCGCTGGGCTCCTGCCCGAGGGTCGACGGCTGGGCGCGCTGCGACGTGCGGTCAAGACCTCGGCGGACGACGAGCTGTCGCTGCTGCTGGCCGTGGGCGTCGATACGATCGGCGACGTCCAGGTGGTGCCCGAGGGGGAGCCGGCCACGCCGGTAGAGCCTCGGGTCGTCCTCGACCCGAACCGCCCCGTGCGCTTCCGCGACGTCCTGCGCACCCTGGACATCCACCCTGAACGGACCGGGCTGCCCGGGGTGCAGGACAAGACCAGCGCGGCCATGATCAGCCTGCCTGTGACGCGAGCCGGTGACCGGTTCCTGCTCAAGCTGGACCCACCCGAATATCCGGGGCTGGTCGAGAATGAGGCGTTCTTCCTCGCGGCCGGTCCGGCGTGCGGAATGCGGACGGCGCGCGGCGAGGTGGTTCACGACGCGGACGACGTGCCCGGGCTGCTCGTGCTCCGGTTCGATCGGCAGACCCAGGTGCCCTCCCGGCTGGCGGTGGAGGACGGCTGCCAGGTGCTGGGCCGTTTCCCGGCCGACAAATATCTGGTGGGCTACGCCGCCGCGTTCGGGGCGCTGGCGGCCGTTTGCGACGCCCGGCTGCTCGCTGCCCGCACCCTGGTCGCACAGCTGGCGTACGCATACGTGACCGGCAACGGCGACGCCCACGCCAAGAACTTCAGCGTGCTGCAGGAGCCGGACGGCGAGTGGCGCGTCAGCCCCGCGTACGACGTACCTAGCACGCAGCCGTACGGCGACAGCACGACAGCCATGCCGGTCAACGGTCGTACCCAGGACCTGGGGTCCGCCGACCTGCAGGCGCTGGGAGCCGAGCTGGGCGTTCCCCCCCGAGCGGTGCAGCGGGTGTTGAAGGAGGTCTGCGACGGGGTCGACACCTGGCTCGACCGGTTGGGCGAGCTGCCCTTCGACCTGGCGCGGGTCCGTAAGCTGCGTCGGGTCGTGGAGCAGCGGCGAGCGTGGGTGCGATCCGGGTGAGGGATCACCAGGCGCAGGGGGCGTAGTCCTTGAGGAACACCCCGAAGACGTCCTCGCCGGCCTCACCGCGCACGATCGGGTCGTAGACGCGGGCCGCGCCGTCGACGAGGTCCAAGGGCGCATGGAAACCCTCGGCGGCGAGGCGCACGCGCGTCGGGTGCGGCCGCTCGTCGGTGATCCAGCCGGTGTCGACCGCGGTCATCAGAATGCCGTCGGTCTCGAACATCTCGCGGGCGCTGGTGCGGGTCAGCATGTTGAGCGCGGCCTTGGCCATATTGGTGTGCGGGTGTCCGGGACCCTTGTAGCCGCGTCCGAACTGGCCTTCCATCGCGCTGACGTTCACGACGTACGTGCGAGATGCGGGTGACGCTGCGAGGGACGCACGCAGCCGGCTGATCAGCAGGAACGGAGCGGTCGAGTTGCACAGCTGGACCTCGAGCAGCTCGACCGGGTCGACCGCCTCCACGCCCTGCACCCAGGAGTTGGAGTGCGCGAGGTCGGGCACGAGGCCGCCCGCGTCGATCGCGGTGCCGTGCTGGATCCGGGCCAGGCTTGCGGAGCCGGCCGTCAGCGCTAGGGTGACCAGCGCCGGGTGCTCAGACAGCGCACCGTTCAGTGCGTGGGGGTGACCGTCCCGTACGCCGTCGAAGCTCTCGATCTCCGGCATCGGCCCGTCCGGCAGCGGGAGCGACTCGGCGTCGACCAGCGGCTGGTAGGCGCCGGGGGAGCGGCGCACGGTCTGCGCCGCGTTGTTGATGAGCACGTCGAGCGTGCCCTGCGCGGCGACCGAGTCGGCCAGGGCGAGCACCTGCGCCGGGTCGCGCAGGTCGATGCCGACCACCCGCAGCCGGTGGAGCCAGTCCGCGCTGTCCTCCATCGCCGCGAACCGGCGCGCGGCGTCCTTCGGGAAGCGCGTCGTGATCGTGGTGTGCGCACCATCGCGCAGGAGCCGCAGCGCGATGTACATCCCGATCTTCGCCCGACCGCCGGTCAGCAGGGCGCGACGACCGGTCAGGTCAGTACGAGCCTCGCGACGCGACCAGTTGAGCGCCGCGCAGTCCGGGCACAGCTGGTGGTACCAGGCGTCGACCCGCGTGTACTTCTGCTTGCAGACGTAGCAGCCGCGGGCGACCACCAGCTCTCCGGCGCTCTGCCCGACCACCCGGCTGGCGAGCGGCAGGCCGGCGGTCTCGTCGTCCACGCGGTCCGGTGCCGCCGTGGCGGTCGCGGCGATCACCGCCTTGTCGGCGGCCTGCACCCGCGCATGGTGGTCCTGGCGACGCTTGATCTTGACGGCCTTGAACAGTCCGGCCGTGGCTTGCCGCACCGCGATCCCCTCGGGATCTTCGGGCACCAGACCGGTCGCGTGTGCCACCACACGGTGGAAGGCGGCAAGGTCGGCGGGATCGATCGGCACGGCAGCAAGGGTAGGGAACGCCGAACCCATGGCGGATGTTGTGCCTGCAGAGACCGTCCTGAGGAGAACATCATGTGGTTCCGCAAGCCCACCGCCCTGCCCACCGCGGAGGAGGCCCTGCCCGGACGCGACGAGGCGATCAGCCTTCCGGAGCGCCATGAGGTGCTCGGCACGGCGCTCGCAGGCCCCTACGACGAGGATCTCGAGGTGCTCGACGTCGGCCTCGGCTGCTTCTGGGGTGCCGAGCGGATCTTCTGGCAGACCCCGGGCGTCGTCACGACGGTGGCCGGCTACGAGGGCGGCCTCACCAAGAACCCGCGCTACGAGGAGACGACCACAGGTCTCACCGGGCACGCCGAGGTGGTCCGGGTGGTCTTCGACCCGAAGCGGGTCACGGCCGAGCAGCTGCTGGTGCGCTTCTTCGAGTCGCACGACCCGACCCAGGGCATGCGTCAGGGCAACGACGTCGGATCGACCTACCGGTCGGCGGTCTACACCCACTCCGACCAGCAGCTGGCGACGGCCAAGGACGTGCGCGCCCGCTACCAGAGCGCCCTGACGGCCTCCGGCAAGGGCATGATCACGACCGAGATCCTGCCGGCGACGGAGTTCTACAACGCGGAGGGCTACCACCAGCAGTACCTCGCGAAGAACCCCAGCGGTTACTGCGGGATCGGCGGGACCGGCGTCTCGTGCCCGATCGGGACGGGCGTGACGAGCTCCTGACAGACTGGCGGATATGACCGACCGCCGGGACCTCGGCGTCCCGGCGGTCGTCGCCGTCTGGGTTCCGCTGGTGCTGGGCCTGGACACCGGCGCCTCCCACCTGCAGCAGGCTCTGCTCGGCGCCGGCACCTGGCTGCTGCTCGGTGTCCTGCTCCTTGGCGAGCGCGTCGCCACCCGAGTGCAGGTCGGGGTGGTCGTGGTGTTCGCGACGGTGGTCGAGTACGTGTTCAGCGACTGGCTGCACACCTACGTCTACCGGCTGGACAACGTGCCGGCGTTCGTGCCGCCGGGGCACGGTCTGGTCTACCTCGCTGCCCTCTGCTTCGGCCGGTCGGCGTTCGCGCACCGCCACGGTAAAGCCCTGGTCGCGGTGAGCCTGGTCGGCATCGGGCTCTGGTCGCTGTGGGGCGTGACGCTCGCCGAGCGGCCCGACGTGCTCGGGGTGTTCTGGTTCGTCTGCCTGCTCGCGTTCTTGCGGTGGGGGCAGAGCCCGCTCCTCTACGTCGGGGCGGTCCTGGTCGTCACCTACCTCGAGCTGATCGGTACGGGGCTCGGCACCTGGGCCTGGGGCGCGTACGACCCGGTGCTCGGCATCGTCAGCATGGGCAACCCGCCGAGCGGGGTCGCCGGCGGGTACGCCTTCTTCGACGCGGCAGCGCTCGCGCTCACGCCCCGCCTGCTCGGGCGACGGATGGACCTGGCGGCGCCGGAACAGTGGTGATCGTGGTCATCCGCACCGTGGGTGACCGTTCTGGGGATGCAGCCGCCCATGATCACCGGGTGCACCGGGCTGTTCTCGGCTAGCCGCGTCGTGCGAGCTCGCTGTCGACAGCAGCAAGGTCGTCGCGCAGTCCGGCGGCCCGCTCGTAGTCCAGCTCCTCGGCCGCACGCGCCATCCCCGCGACCAGCCGCTCCCGCTGGGTCGTGAGCTGGGTGACGGTGCGCTGGGCCAGCTGAACCGCAGCGGTCTCGACGTACTCCGCGCCGTTCTCGTCGAGCATCGGCTGCCGGTCGGGAGCCGCGCCGATGTGGTGGTGACGTCCGGTCTCCGGCGCCCGGTAGGTGCCGCTGCGCTTGCGGACCAGGTCACGGGCCCGCCCGCTGGAGGGCGGAAGGTCGGTCATGGTTCCAGCCCTTCGAGCAGGGCTTCGTGCAGCAGCCCATTGCTGCAGACCACGCTGCCTCCGTCCGGACCGGGACGCCCCGCGAGGTCGCTGAACCTGCCTCCGGCCTCGGTGACGATCGGCTCGAGCGCCGCCAGGTCCCAGACGTTGACCTCTGGCTCGAACGACCCGTCGACAGCGCCCTCGGCGACCAGGACGTGGCTCCAGAAGTCGCCGTAGGCCCGGGTGCGCCATGCCTGCTCCGACAGCGCGAGCAGGCCGGGGAGCCGTCCCTGCTGCTGCCAGCCAGACAGCGAGCTGTAGGCGAGGCTCGCGTCGCCCAGGGAGGTGACGCCGCTGACCGACAGCCTCGTCCCGTCGTGCGGCCCGGTCCCCGCCCAGGCGCCGTGGCCGACCGCGGCCCACCAGCGACGGCCGAGCGCCGGGGCGCTGACCACCCCGACCTGGGTGAGCCCACCCGTCTGCAGCGCGATCAGGGTCGCCCACACCGGCACCCCGCGGACGAAGTTCTTGGTGCCGTCGATCGGGTCGATGACCCATCGTCGCGGTCCGTCGCCGATCAGCCCTTCTTCCTCGCCGAGCACCGCGTCCCCGGACCGCTGGTTCTCGATCATCCGACGCAGCCGCGTCTCGACAGCGGTGTCGGCATCGCTGACCGGGGTCAGGTCGGGCTTGCTGTCCACCCGTAGGTCACCGGCTCGAAACCGTGCCGTCGTGATCGCGTCGGCGGCGTCGGCCAGCTCGTGCGCGAGGGCGAGATCGTCGGTGAGCATGGCAACGACCCTAGGGTGAGCACCATGGTCTGGATCCGGAACGGCCGATGACCCGCGACGAGGTCGTGGCCGTGCTCGTCGAGAAGGCTCCCGAGGAGGAGCCCGACCTGGACGCGCCGTTCGGCGGCGACTCCCTGGCCTTCGTGGAATTCGTCATGGACGTCGAGGACGCGCTCGGGGTCGAGCTGGACGAGCAGGAGGTCAGCCGCACGCAGACCCTCGAGGACCTCGTGATGCTCTGTCTAGCCGGGTCGTCCGACGTTTCGCGGCAGGTGTCCTAGCAGCACGACCGCACCGGTGACCGACCACAGGTCGAACAGGGTCAGCCCGGTGCGTTGGAAGAGCCCGGTGAGGTCGTCGTAGGTGACGCTCGCGACCAGGCACGCGGCCATCGCTGCGGACAGCGTGTAGGACGCCCTCCTTGCCGGCGGCGAGCGCAGGTGCCGGGCGACCACCAACGGGGCGACGACGTTCGCGACGTACGCGGTGCCGGCCGCCACCGCGTGCCAGGTGTCGATCCGCTGCCCGCCCCCGGCCGAGAGTGGCAGTGCCGCGACCGCGAGCGTCCCGACCGCGGTCACCGTCACGGCGACCTGCGCGCCCCGCGAACGCAGCGCGTGACCGAGCTCGTGCGCGTAGAACGGCATCACCACACCGAACCCGACGAAACCCGCGGTCATCAGCGGCTGCGTCGAGGCGCCCTGCTCGGCGAGGCGGCTGATCGCGTCGGAGACGGGGGAGTAGCCGTCGTCGCGCAGGAGCCCCCCGGTCACCCAGGCGCCGACGAACGCGGCCGGTCCGGCGATCCCGGCGAGCGCGGCGGCACGGCGTGTGATCATCAGGTCACCGTAGGCGGTCAGGACCAGGCGTCCTGTCGGGTCAGGCCGCTGACGCGCACGACCGCGACGCCGGCCTCGTCGCTGGCGGCGAGGTCCACCTCGGCGTCGAGGCCCCAGTCGTGGTCGGCGGCCGGGTCGTCCAGCACCTGCCTGACGGTCCAGCGCTCCGGACCGGTCGTCACCCGGTAGTACGACGGTCCTCGCGCGTCCGGTCCGGTCCCGATCACCTGGTGGTCGGCGTAGTAGGCCTCGATCGCGGCGAACCAGTCGACGTCCGGGTCCAGCTCGGCCAGCTGGTCGGGGCGACGCAGGGCCAGCGCCTCGACGCGTCGGAACACGGCGTTGCGCACCAGCACCCGAAACGCGCGGACGTTGCCCGTGACGGGTCTCGGGATCGCCGGGACGGCCGCGACCGGGACGTCCGGGTCGGTCGGGTTGCTCAGCTGCTCCCACTCGTCCAGCAGCGAGCTGTCGACCTGGCGCACCAGCTCGCCGAGCCACTCGGTGAGGTCGGTCAGCTCCTCGGTGCGCAGCTCGCTCGGCACGGTCTGGCGCAGCGCCTTGTACGCGTCCGCGAGATAACGCAGCACCGTGCCTTCCGAGCGGGCGAGCCCGTAGAACGACACGTACTCGTTAAAGGTCATCGCCCGTTCCGACAGGTCGCGGGCGACCGACTTCGGCGACAGGGTGTGGTCCAGCACCCAGGGGTGACCGCGGCGGTAGGCGTCGTAACCGGCCTCGAGCAGCTCGTCCAGCGGCTTGGGCCAAGAGATCTGCTCGAGCAGCTCCATGCGCTCCTCGTACTCCTTGCCCTGCGCCTTCATCTCCGCGACCGCCTCCCCACGTGCCTTGTTACGCTGCGCCTTGAGGACCTGGCGTGGGTCGTCCAGCGTGGCCTCCAGCACGGACAGGATGTCCAGGGCATAGGTCGGGGACTCCCGGTCCACCAGCTCGAAAGCGGCGAGCGCGAACGGGGCCAGCGGCTGGTTCAGCGCAAAGTCGCGCTGCAGGTCGACGGTGACCCGCACGGTGCGCCCCGTGGCGTCCGGCTCCGGCAGGCGCTCGAGCACGCCACCGGCCACCAGTGCCCGGTAGTGCCCGATCGCGGTACGGACCAGTGCTCGCTGGTGAGCCCGGTCCTCGTCGTTGTCGAGCAGGAGATGGCGCATGTGCGCGAAGAAGTCGCCCGGTCTTTGCGCGACGTTGAGCAGCATGGCGTGCGAGACCTGGAAGTGGCTGGTCAGCGGTTCGGGCTCGGCGGTCCAGAGCCGCTCGTACGTGGGCTCGCCCCAGCTGACGAAGCCTTCGGGGGGCTTCTTGCGGGTGTAGCTGCGGCGCTTCTTCGGGTCGTCACCGATCTTGGCGAGCTTGCGCGCGTTCTCGATGTCGTGCTCGGGCGCCTGCACGACGACGCCGCCGGCGGTGTCGAACCCGGCCCGCCCGGCCCGTCCGGCGACCTGCGCGAACTCCCGGGCCTTGAGGTGACGCTGGCGCACCCCGTCGTACTTGGACAGCGACGTCATGACCACGGTCCGGATCGGCACGTTGATGCCGACGCCGAGCGTGTCGGTCCCGCAGATCACCTTGAGCAGCCCGGCCTGGGCGAGCACCTCGACGAGCCGGCGGTACTTGGGGAGCATCCCGGCGTGGTGCACCCCGATGCCGTGCCGGACCAGGCGGGACAGGGTCTTGCCGAACCCGGTCGCGAACCGGAATCCGCCGATCTGCTCGGCGACGGCGTCCTTCTGCTCACGGGTGAGCATGTTGATGCTCATCAGCGACTGGGCCTGCTCGATCGCGCCCACCTGCGTCGGGTGCACGACGTAGACCGGCGCCTGCCCACCGGACAGCAGGCCCTCCACGGTCTCGTGCAGGGGCGTCAGCACGTAGGACCCGTAGAGCGGCACCGGGCGCTCGACGCCGGTGACGACGGCAGTCGGCCGACCGGTCCGCTCGGTCAGTCGCTTCTCGAACCGTGAGACGTCGCCGAGCGTCGCGCTCATCAGCAGGAACTGCGCCTGGGGCAGCTCCAGCAGCGGCACCTGCCACGCCCAGCCGCGGTCGGGGTCGGCGTAGAAGTGGAACTCGTCCATGACGACCTGCCCGAGCCGGGCGGCAGAGCCCTCCCGCAGCGCCAGGTTCGCCAGCACCTCGGCGGTGCAGCAGACGATCGGAGCCCCGCTGTTGACGCTCGCGTCCCCGGTGGCGAGCCCGACGTTCTCCGCGCCGAACACCTCCACCAGGGCGAAGAACTTCTCGCTGACCAAGGCCTTCAAGGGCGCCGTGTACCAGCTCTGCTCGCCCCGGGCCAGCGCCGCGAGGTGCGCGCCGGTCGCGACCAGCGACTTGCCCGACCCGGTCGGCGTCGACAGGATCACGTTGCTGCCGCTGACCACTTCGATGAGCGCCTCGGTCTGCGCCGGGTAGAGCGTGAGCCCCCGCCCCTCGGTCCAGTGCTCGAAGCTCGCGAAGACCGTGTCCGGATCCGCGTCGGGGGGGAGCAGGTCGGGCAGCCGGGTCTCGTTGTCGACGCTCACACTCACCAGTCTCGCCGAGGGCAGGCTCGACGGACGGTCGCGGTGGGTGCAGCTGCGTCCACCTCTCGCGGCGGCCCGGACCAGGAGGCCGGGTTCTCCGGGAGCTCGGCCCTCGGGCGGCCGGTCCTCTGCGTGAGGTGGACGCAGTCGCACCCGGTCCTCAGCTCGTCGGTGCCGCCTGCAGGGTCGCGGTACCGGTCCGGCTCTGGCCGTTCCGCTGGTAGGTCAGCGTGACCTTGTCGCCGGCCGCGTGGTCGCGCACGGCGACGATGAGCGTGTCGGCGTCGGTGACCGAGCGTCCGTCGACGGAGGTGATGACGTCGCCGGCCTGCAGCCCGGCGGTCTGCGCCGCGCCGGAGACCTGCTGCACCGTCGCCCCGGTGCCGTCCTGGGTGTTCGCGACGCTCACGCCGAGCAGCGGGTGCGTGGCGTGACCGGTCTTGACGATCTCGTTCGCGACCCGGGTGACGTCCGCCGCCGGGATGGCGAAGCCCACGCCGACGTTGCCGTCCACCCCGCCGGCGGTGGCGATGGCGCTGTTCATGCCGACCACCCTGCCGGACAGGTCGACGAGCGCGCCGCCGCTGTTGCCCGGGTTGATCGCGGCGTCGGTCTGCACAGCGTCGATCACCGACTGGCTGTCGGCGTTCTTGCCGGTGCGGACGGCGCGGCCGATCGTCGACACGATCCCCTCGGTGACGGTGTTGGACAGTCCCAGCGGGGCGCCGACGGCGAGGACGGGCTGACCGACGACGAGCTTGCCGGTGTCGAAGGTGGCCGGCACGAGCTTGCCGGGAGCGTTGACCTTCACGACGGCGAGGTCGCTGGTCGGGTCGGTCCCGACGATCGTCGCCGGGACGGTGGTGCCGTCCTGGAAGGTGACGGTCGCCCGGCCCCCGGCCGCTGCGGCCGCCACCACGTGGTTGTTGGTGACGATCAGGCCGTCCTTGCTCATCACGATGCCGGAGCCCGTACCGGCGATCTGCTGACCGTTCTGCAGACCCTGCTCCATGATGGTCACGACGCTCGGGCCGATGATGGCCGCGGCGGACTGTGCGGTGCCGACGGCCCCGGACCCCCCGCCGCTGGTGCTGACCACCGTGGCCGCGATGCCACCCCCACCGGTGCCCCCGGCGCCGCGGCCGTCGGCCGCGAGCGTGATGCCGGCCCCGACCGCCCCGGCTCCGAGGGCGCCGACGAGCAGCAGTGCGGCGGTGCGGCGTCGAACTCCGGCGCGCACGGGGGCCGCGTCTGCGGGCGGCGGCGTCGGGACGGGCCACGGGGAGTGCTCGTAGCCGGAGCCGTAGGGCGGTGGTGGTGTCGTCATGGTCATGGGTCCTCCGTCGGTGATGGACCCAGCCTCCGCCCACGTCGTTGAGGTGGCCGTGAGCCTTTCCTGTGAGTCACCTGTGGATCACCGTCGAGCGGACGTGAGCCTCAGTCGTCGCCGGTCGGCGCACCGAGCAGGCGCCGCAGCGAGTCCAGCCGTTCCGCCGTCGCGTCGCCGAGCCGGACCTGCTCGTCCAGCGCGCACCCGGGCGCGTCCGCGAGGTGCGTGCAGCCGGGCGGGCACGCCTGCGCGGCCTCGGCGAGGTCCGGGAAGGCCGCCAGCACCCGCGCCGGCGAGGTGGCCCCGAGCCCGAAGGACCGCACGCCCGGGGTGTCGATGACGGTGCCCCCGCCGGGCAGCAGCAGCGCGATGGCCGAGCTGCTGGTGTGTCGGCCCTTCCCGACCCCGGTCACCTCGCCGACGGCGCGGAAGGCATCCGGCACGAGCCGGTTGACCAGCGTCGACTTCCCGACGCCGGACTGGCCGAACAGCACGCTCGTGCGCCCGGCGAGCCGACGGGCCAGCTCGTGCACGCCGGGGTCGTCCGGCCCCGGTCCGGTCACGACCGCCTCGACCCCGAGCGGGGTGTAGAGCGAGAGCAGCTCGTCGGCGGCGGCGAGGTCGGCCTTGGTGAGGCACAGCAGCGGGGTGAGCCCACCGTCGTACGCGGCGACCAGGCACCGGTCGATCAGCCGAGGCCGGGGCTCGGGGTCGGCGAGCGCGGTCACCACCACGAACACCTCCGCGTTCGCCACGACCGGGCGCTCGATCGGGTCGGTGTCGTCCGGGGTCCTGCGCAGCAGCGACGTGCGCTCGGCGACCCGAACGATCCGCGCGAGCGCGTCCGGCCCGCCGGAAAGGTCCCCGACCACGGACACGACGTCGCCGACGACGACGGCGCGACGGCCGAGCTCCCGGGCGCGCACGGCCGTGAGAAGCCTGCCGTCGTCGTCCCGCAGCCGGAACCGCCCGCGGTCGACGGTGACGACCTGTGCCGACCCGGCCTCGGCGTGTGCGGGTCGGGTGCGGGTGCGCGGTCGGGAGCCGCGGCGCGGGCGTACCCGTACGTCGTCCTCGTCCAGCTCGCGGGGCACGGCGGTCAGTCGCCGACGAGCATGCGGTCCCACGAGCCGACGAAGTCCGGCACGGTCTTGCGGGTCGTGAGGACGTCCTCGACCAGGATCCCGTCCACGCCCAGACCCAGCACCGCCCAGGCCATCGCGATCCGGTGGTCGGCATGGCTCGACAGCCGGCCGCCGGTCAGGCGGCGCGGGTTGACCACGAGCCCGTCGGAAAGCTCGCGGACGTCGCCACCGAGGGCGTTGACCCCGTCGGCCAGTGCGCTCAGCCGGTCCGTCTCCTGCACCCGGAGGTGAGCCACCCCGGTGAAGGTGCTCGGTCCGTCGGCGAGCGCCGCCACCGCGGTCAGGACCGGGGTCAGCTCACCGGCGTCGCGCAGGTCGGCGTCGATCCCGACCAGCCGCTCGCCGGCCGCCACCGTCAGCGTGTCGCCGTCCCGGGTGACCCGGGCCCCCATCGCGGCCAGCAGCTCAGGCAGCGCGGCGCCCGGCTGGGTGGTGATGGTCGGCCACCCGGCGATGCTCACCTGTCCGCCGGCGACCAGAGGCGCTGCGAGGTAGGCGGCGGCGGTGGACAGGTCCGGCTCCACGACGGCGTCCCTCGGCCGCAGCCGGCCCGGAGCCACCGTCCAGGTGCCCGGGACGGTGTCGTCGACGACCCCGCCGACCTCACGCAGCGCCGCGACGGTCATCGCCAGGTGGGGTGCGCTCGGCAGCGTCGGGCCGACGTGCCGGACGGTGACCCCGCGGTCGTAGCGCGGGGCGGACAGCAGCAGCCCGCTCACCAGCTGGCTGGAGGCCGAGGCGTCCAGGGTGACCTCGCCGCCTTTCAGCGAGCCGGTGCCCCGCACGGTGACCGGGAGCGTCTCGACGCCGGACAGGTCGGCCCCGAGGGCGCGCAGGGCGGACAGCAGCTCGCCGAGCGGCCGTTCCCGCACCCTGGGGTCGCCGTCGATCGTCACCTCACCCGTGACGAGGGCAGCGAGCGGGGGGACGAAGCGGGCGACGGTGCCGGCGTTGCCGACCTCGACCCGGCCGCCGCGGGCCACCCCGTCGGTCCCGCGCACCTGCCAGTCGCCGTCCGGCGTGTCGAGCACCTCGGCGCCCAGGACTCGGAGCGCGTCCGCCATCAGCTCGGTGTCCCGGCTGCGCAGCGGTCGGCGCACCAGCGAGGTGCCGTCCGCCAGCGCGGCCAGCAGCAGCGCTCGGTTCGTGACGCTCTTGCTGCCTGGCAACCGCACCGTGGCGGACAGGGCGTGACCGCGGGGGGCGGCCCAGGGCTCTGCGGGAACGGTGGTCACGGTGGTCCTCCTGGTCCCGCGGGAGAGGCGCCCGCGGGAGCGAGCATGCCAGGCGCGGTCGAGGGGCGGCTGCTCGACGTAATGTCCCGGACGTGTGCGGGCGATACGCGAGCAGCCGGAGCGCCGCTGACCTGGCGTCTCACTTCGGGGCCGACGAGGTGCCCGAGGAGCAGCTCGCGCTCAGCTGGAACGTGGCGCCGACCGACCCCGTGCCCATCGTGCTGGCGAGGGAGGACCGCAGGATCCTGCGGGTGGCCCGCTGGGGGCTCGTGCCTTCGTGGGCCAAGGACCCGAAGGGCGGCGCACGGCTGATCAACGCCCGTCGGGAGACCGTCGCCGACAAGCCCGCTTTCCGGGCGGCGTTCGCCAGACGCCGCTGCTTGGTCCCCGCCGACGGCTACTACGAGTGGCAGCGGGACGGCGGACGCAAGGTGCCGTGGTTCCTCAGCGCACGCGACGGCGAGCCGCTCGCCATGGCGGGCCTGTACGAGCTGTGGCGGGCCGGCGAGGGGAGCCCGTGGCTGCTGACCACGACGGTGCTGACCACGGACGCGGCGGACGACACGGGCGCCATCCACGACCGGACCCCGCTGCTCGTGCCACGCGCGGCCTGGAGCGCCTGGCTCGACCCGCTCGAGGTCGCGCCGGACCCGGCGCTGCTGGCAGCAGCGGTCCCCGGGGTGCTGGACGCCTGGCAGGTCGACCCGGCCGTCGGCAACGTGCGCAACCAGGGCCCTGAGCTCGCTCAGCCGGTCGCCGACCAGGCAGGGTGACCGGGGCAGGCGCGGGGTAGGGCAGGTGCGACACGCGCCCGGTTCGGGCGCGACCCCCGCACGCCCGATCCGAAGGAGCGCTCACCCGTGGCCACCGAGGTTGACGTCCAGCAGGCCCGCACGACCCTGGAGCAGGTCCTCGCCGACCTCGACAGCACCACCACGACCCTCGAGGCCGAGCACGCCGAGGAGGGCTCGGAGCTCAGCCACGTGAGCCAGCACGCCGGGGACAACGACGCGAGCGACGTGGACCGTGAGCACGCGATGCTCGAGGCCAACGCCGCGCAGCGCGTCGAGGTCCAGGCCGCGCTCGGACGCATCGACGACGGCTCCTACGGTGCCTGCGTCGACTGCGGTGAGCAGATCCCGACCGCCCGGCTGGAGTTCAAGCCGGAGGCGGCTCGGTGCTTGCCCGACCAGGAGAAGCACGAGGCGCAGCAGGCCTGACCCGTCGCCTAGGAGGGACGAGCGGCGCTGGCCACCAGGTGCAGCCCGAGGTCCTCGCCGCCGTGGCTCGGCGCCATCTCCCGCTCGCTCGCGACCAGGCGGGAGAGGGTGGCCCGGCCGCCGGCGGCCAGGGCCCGGTCGACAGCCTGCGGCGTGAGGACGGTGCGCGGACGCACCCACGCGACGTCGAAGCCGCTCTGCTCGAGCAACCCTCGCAGCTCGGCGGCGAGGAAGCACCGGGTGAGCGCACCGTCGGGCCGTTCGACCAGGAGCACGTCTGCGCTGCTCACGTCGGCGAGCTCGGCCCACCGTTCCTGCTCCGCGAGCTGCCCCAGCCCGAGGATCAGCGAGTCGACCACGATCAACAGCTGACCGCCGGGCCGCAGCACCCGGAACAGGTCGTCGGCCAGCACCTCCAGGCCGAGGCACGGCAGGGTGCGGGACTCCGCGAGCACGGCGTCGCAGCTGCCTGCGGCGAGCCAGCGCAGGGTCGAGGGGTCTGCCTGGACCCGCACCACCCCGTCGAGGGGGCGCACGTCGGACGTCGGCGCGTCCGCCGAGACCCGCAGAACGGTGTGACCGGCCTCGGCGAGCGTGGCGGCGTGCCCGGAGGCCGAGCCGGACAGGTCTAGGAGCGTGCCGGGCGTGCCCGGGGCCCAGTCGAGGACCTGCCTGACAGCGACCTGCTCGTAGAACGCCCAGTAGGGCGAGGTGTCCTGCGGCAGCGCCCGCGGCACACGAGTCGTCAGCGCCGGCTGAAGCCGGGGTGACGTCAGGGCGCGGGGCATCGTTCGTGTCTACCCTCCAACAGGTGACGGAGAACCGTGACGGGACTGCGTGTCACCACTTCGACACACCGCGTGGGACGGCGCGGGTGTGGTGCTGGGGAGAGGGTGGAGGGCGTGGTCGGCTCGTGCTGGGCCACGGCGCCGGAGGCGCCCCGTACAGCGGAGGCGCCTCGTACAGCGACGCCGGAGGCGCCCCGCACGCCCGGGACCCGGGTCGGTTCGAGCCGGACCTGCTGGCGGCTCGGGACGCGGCGCTGGCGGTAGGGCTTGACGTGCTGCTGGTCGAGCAGCCGTGGCGGGTTGCCGGCCGGAGGGTCGCGGAGGCGCCTGCCCGCCTGGACGAGGCGTGGCTCGGTGTGATGGCACAGCTGCCGACGGACGTCGTGACGGTCGTGGGTGGGCGCAGCGCTGGGGCGCGGGTGGCCTGCCGCACCTCGGGACGCACGGGCGCGACGGGGGTGCTGTGCCTGGCCTTCCCCCTGCAGCCCCAGCGGCCGGGGTCGCCGTCCCGGGAGCCCGAGCTGGCGTTGCCCGAGGTCCCGGTGCTGGTGGTCCAGGGCGGTCGCGACGCGTTCGGCCTGCCGGAGGCCCGGCCGGGGCGGACGGTGACGGTCGTGCCCGGCGGGAACCACGCGTTCGTCGTACGCCGGAGCGAGCAGGACGAGGCGCTGGCCGACGTAGGACGGGCCGTGCGCGGCTGGCTGGACCTGCTGCCCGGACTGGTCAGACGCTGACGAAGACCCCGCGGGCGATGGCGGAGTCGACGAGCAGCGGCTCGTGGGCGCCGGCGACCCGCAGGCTCAGCCGCCCGTCCTCGGCGGCGCCCACCTGTGCGGTGACCCCGGGCCGGATCTGCCCGTCCTCGAGGACCGCCATGCTGGCCGCCAGCGTCTGCAGGTGCTCGTCGATCCGTCGAACGACGACCGCCTGGCCGACGCGCACGTCGGCCAGCGCGACCAGGGGTCCGTCGTCG